>JALSHN010000378.1 GCA_026982215.1 Gammaproteobacteria bacterium | reverse complement strand
TGGCCCGCAGGCGCACGGCGGCACGGGAGGGAGGGGGGTGGGTCTCCGGGGGAGCCTGGCGCAGGATCTGGCTGGCGACGATGGGGGCCAGGCGCTTGCCGAGGCCGATTTCTTCGTAGAGGCGGTCGATGTCTTCCAACTCCAGGGTCTGCAGCAACCGTTGCAGCCGCGCGCGGTCGAGGCGCTCGAGCTTGACGCCTTGTTCGTCCAGCGCCTCGCGCAGCAGCCGCTCGCCCAGCTGAATGGCTTCGTGGCGCTTGAGGTTTTTCAGGTAGTTGCGGATGTTGGTGCGGGCCTTCCCGGTGACGACGAAGTTGAGCCAGGAGGCCTGGGGGGCGGCGCCGGGGGCGGTGATGACCTCCACGGTCTGGCCGTGTTCCAGCCGGGTCTCCAGGGGGACCAGCACCCGGTCCACCTTGGCGGCCACGCAGCGGTGGCCCACGTCGGAGTGGATGGCGTAGGCGAAGTCCACCACGGTGGCGCCGCGGGGCAGTTCGAGGATGTCGCCCTTGGGGGTGAAGACGAAGACGCCGTCGGGAAACAGGTCGATCTTGACGTTTTCCAGGAATTCCATCGAGTCGCCGGCGGTTTTTTGCAGCTCCAGCAGGCTGTTGATCCATTCGCGGGGGGTGGGGCCGCCGCTGCGGTCTTTGTAGAGCCAGTGAGCGGCGACGCCGGCCTCGGCCACGGTGTGCATGTCGTGGGTGCGGATCTGGATCTCGATGGGGAGGGCGTAGGGGCCGAAGAGTACGGTGTGTAACGATTGGTAGCCGTTGGCCTTGGGGAGGGCGATGTAGTCCTTGAAACGGCCGGGCAGGGGTTTGTAGAGGTTGTGGACCACGCCCAGGGCGCGGTAGCAGGCGTCCACCTCATCGACGACGATGCGGAAGGCGTGCACGTCCATCACTTCGCGGAAAGACATGCGCTTTTGCTTCATTTTCTGATAGATGCTGTAGAGGTGTTTTTCCCTTCCGTTCACCTCGGCGGTGATCCCTTGGGCACTGAGCCGCTCGCGGATCTCGGTGGTGATGCGCTCGATCGCCTCGCGCCGGTTGCCACGGCTCTTGCGTACGGCTTCTTTGAGGATTCGTGCCCGCAGGGGGTAGAGTGCGGAGAAGCCGAGGTCCTGGAGCTCGGCCCGCAGGGTGTTCATCCCCAGCCGGTTGGCGATGGGGACGTAGATCTCCAGGGTTTCTCGGGCGATGCGGCGGCGCTTCTCGGGGGACACCGCCCCGAGGGTGCGCATGTTGTGCAGGCGGTCGGCCAGTTTGATGAGGATCACCCGTACGTCCTCGGCCATGGCGAGGATCATTTTGCGGAAGTTCTCCGCCTGGGCCTCGGCCTTGCTGCGGAAGTGGATCTGGGTCAGCTTGGTGACGCCGTCCACCAGGTTGGCCACTTCGGGGCCGAAACGCCGTTCCAGGTCTTCGCGGCTGAGGTTGGTGTCTTCGATGACGTCGTGCAGCAGCGCGGCCATGATGGCATCGCGGTCGAGACGCATCTCGGCCAGGATGCGCGCCACTGCCAGGGGATGGACGATGTAGGGCTCGCCGCTCTTGCGGTATTGTCCCTCGTGGGCCTGGGCGGCCAGTTCGAAGGCCTGGCGGATCGAGGCGGTCTGGTCTTCGGGGAGGTATTCCCGGACTTGGCGGCAGAGTTCGTCGATGAGGAAACGCGTGGGGTCGGCCCCGGCCCCCGGGGGAGGGGCGGGTTGGGGAGCGGGGGCCGGGGTGCCGGGGACGCTCAAGCGCTCAGGCGGCGTCTTGGTTCGAGCCGGGGCCTCCTCCCAGGACGGCTTCTGCCGCAGCACGGGCCGCTTCGTTTTCCGCGGCTTCCATGGATTCCTGGGTGATCTTGCCGGCGGCGATCTCGCGCAAGGCGACGACGGTGGGTTTGTCGTTTTCCCACGGGACCAGGGGTTCGGCGCCTTGTTCCAGTTGGTGAGCGCGTTTGGCCGCCAGCAGCACCAGTTGAAAGCGGTTGGGGACTTTTTGCAGGCAGTCCTCGACGGTGATTCGGGCCATGGATTCCTCCGTTGAAACGATGAAGCGGGCACGGCGCCCACCGTGGAGGCGGGCGCTGTCTGATGATCTCGGAACGTGATGTTAGATCTTAAAGGAGCGATCAGGTTTCCGCCAACAGTGAGCGGATGAGATCGGCGTGGCGGCGCGCCTGCAACGGGGTGCGCAGCCGCGCCGCCTGAATCAGGTGGATCAGGGTCTCCAGCGCCTGCTCGAAGACGTCGTTGATCACCAAGTAGTCGTATTCGCGGTAGTGACGCATTTCGTCCACCGCTTTGGCCATACGGCGGGCGATGACGTCTTCCGGGTCTTGGCCGCGCCCGCGCAGGCGTTGCAGCAAGACTTCCCGCGAGGGGGGGAGAATGAAGATGCTCACCGCACCGGGCAGCAGTTCCCGCACTTGGCGTGCGCCTTGCCAGTCGATCTCGAGGATGACGTCGGTGTCGGCCTGGAGCTGTTCCTCGATCCAGGCCCGGGAGGTGCCATAGCTGTGACCGAATACCCGGGCATGTTCCAGGAAGGCGCCTTGACGCACCATGGCCTGGAATTCTTCCTCGCTGACGAAGTGGTAGTCCTCGCCGTCCCGCTCGCCGGGGCGTGGGGGGCGGGTGGTGTAGGAGATGGAGAGGCGGATATGGTCGAGGCGTTCCACCAGAGCCTTCACCAGGCTGGTCTTGCCCGCCCCGGAAGGGGCGGAGACGATGAACAGGGTGCCGCTCATGGCTCGCTCCTGGGTCATTCGATGTTTTGGATCTGTTCGCGCATCTGTTCGATGAGGACCTTCAGTTCCACCGCTGCCCGGGTGGTTTCGGCATCGGCGGATTTGGAGGCCAGGGTGTTGGCCTCACGGTTGAGTTCCTGCATGAGGAAGTCCAGCCGCCGGCCCACGGGTTTGTCGCTCCCGAGCAGCCGGTGGACTTCTTGGATGTGCGCCTGCAGGCGGTCCAGTTCTTCATCCACGTCGAGGCGTTGGGCCAGCAAGGCGATTTCCTGTTCCAGCCGTTGTGGATCGGCTTCTATCTGCAGTTTCGCCAGGCGTTCGCGCAGTTTCTCGCCTTGAGCCTGGATCACTTGCGGGCGGCGGCGACGGATTTGTTCCACCAGCGGTTCCATGGCCTCCAGACGTTCGCGGATCAGCTCCGCCAGGCGGGCGCCTTCGCGTTCACGGGTGGCGACGAGTTCGTCCACGGCAGATTCCAACAGATCGAGGGCTTCGCGTTGCAGGGCCTCGAGGTCGGGAACGGCGCTGGTGATCACCCCGGGCCAGCGCAGCAGGTCGGTGGCGGAGAGGGGGGCGGGGCGCTGCAGCCGGGCACTGATGCGCTCTGCGGCGTCGATGAGGGCCTGGAGCAGGGGCTCGTCCAGCTGCAGGCCATTCTCGCCGGGGGTGGCCTGGAAGAGAAGGGTAGCCTCCACTTTGCCTCGCCCGAGCCGTGCGCTGAGGCGGGTGCGGCTGTCGTTCTCCAGCCGGCGTAGTTCCTCGGGCAGGCGTAAGTAGAGGTCCAGGTAGCGGTGATTGACGCTGCGCAGTTCCCACGTCAGCGTGCCCCAGGGGAGCTGGCATTCGGTGCGGGCGAAGCCGGTCATACTGCGGATCATGGACGGTCCTCAATGTTCGGCCCCCGGCGGGCGATATAGTGGGCATGGACATCCACCGAGCCCGATACCAGAGGGGGAAAGCCCGTCATTCTACCGCAGCGGGAGGGTGTTGCGGGGGAGGTCGTCGGTGAGTGCGACGACGGTGGTGCCGTTGGAGGCCGGCCGGGTGGTGCGTGGCTACCGGGTGGTGAAGCTGTTGAGTCGTGGTGGATTCAGTCTGGTTTATGGGGCGGTGCGTTTGCGTGACGCCCGGCCGGTGGTGCTCAAGGAGTACTATCCGGCTTCGTTGGCCAGGCGTGAGGGCTCGGGGCAGGTGGTGCCGCTGGCGGGGCGGGAAGCACGTTTGTTCGATTACGCCCGACGGTTGTTCTTCCAGGAGTCGGCCTTGCTGGCCGGTTTGCATCATCCTCACATCGTGCCGGTGCTGGATTTCTTTCATGCTTGCGGCACGGTTTATTCGGTGATGGCCTATTTCCCGGGGGTCACCTTGCAGCAGATTCTGCGTCATCGCCGTCGCGGTGAGTTGCCGGAGACGGGGATCTTGCGGGTGTTCGGGCCCATCTGCGAGGGGCTGGCCTTGTTGCACGAAAACGGCCTGGTTCATTTGGATGTGAAACCGGGCAATGTCTATTTGCGTCGTGACGGCGGGCCGATGTTGTTGGATTTCGGCGCCGCGGGGAAGGCGCGACCGTTGATGGAGGGGGAGATTCCTGTGGTCTCGGAAGGGTATTCACCACCGGAGCAGTTGGTCCGTGGTGGGGAGATCGGTCCGTGGAGCGATCTCTATGCCGTGGGGGCGAGCATGCGTGCCTGTATGGAGGGGCGGGCACCGTTGTCGTCACGCAGGCGTCGTGAGGTGGACCGTCTGGAGCCGGCGGTGGAGGCCTTTGACGGACGTTATTCTTCCCGTTTGTTGCAGGCGGTGGATTGGGCGATGGCCATGGATCCCGAGGCGCGGCCGCAGTCGGTGGCGGAGTTTTTGGCCGCTTGGCCGCAGTGGCGTCGGGAGGTGGCGTGAGCGAGCTGGAGATCGCCGGGGTCAGTCTCCAGGGCGACCGGCCCAACAATCAGGACCGTTGTGCTTGGTGGCACCGGGAAGGGGTGGCATTGCTGGCGGTGGCCGATGGCCTGGGTGGGCACCAGGGCGGGGCATTGGCGGCGGAGACATTGTTGCGCCGATGCGAGGCGGCCTTTGCCGCGGTGAGGCCGCCGCTGGCCGATCCCTTGGGGTTTTTGCGCCGTATCCTGGTGGAGACGCATGAGGCGTTGTTGTTGGCCGGGCTGGACAGCGATCCACCCACGACACCCATGACCACGGCGGCCTTGGCCTGGGTGCAGCAGGGGCAGGTGTGGTGGAGCACGTTGGGAGATAGCCGGGTGTATTGGGTGCGGCATGACGGGGTGCATCCGTTGAGTCGCGATCATTCCTATGCCGAGGAGTTGTTGCAGCGGGGTTTGTTGCAGCAGCCCTTGCCGGCCGATCACCCTTGGCGGGCACGTCTGACCCGTTGCCTGGGGGGATTCCCTTCGTTGCCGCCGCCACACTGCGGAGGGCCGTTTTGTTTGGCGGCGGGCGAGGTGGTGCTGTTGTGTTCCGATGGTTTGTGGGGGCCGTTGGGGGAGGCACCGTTGCGATTCCTCGCTGCGGCGGATTCCTTGGAGGCGGCGGTGGTCGAGCTGGCCGATGAGGCGGTGGGACGGGCGGCGCCGGTGGCCGACAATACGACGCTGTTGGCTGCCCGTCCATCGCCCCAGGCGGTATAATCCGCGCCCTTCCCATTGGATTTTCGAGGATTGACATGCGATCCAGCGGCCGAGCCGACGATGCCTTGCGCCCCGTGCGCCTCACCCGCCATTACACCAAGCACGCCGAGGGATCGGTGCTGGTGGAATTCGGCGATACCAAAGTGATCTGTACCGCCACGGTGGAGGAGCGGGTACCGCGGTTCCTCAAGGGCAAGGGCCAGGGCTGGGTGACCGCCGAGTATGGCATGTTGCCTCGTTCCACCGGTCAACGGATGAACCGGGAGGCGGCCCAGGGGCGCCAGGGGGGGCGTACCATGGAGATCCAGCGTCTCATCGGTCGCTCCTTGCGGGCCTGTATCGCCCTGGATCGCCTGGGGGAGCGGACGGTGACCGTGGATTGCGATGTGATCCAGGCCGACGGCGGTACCCGTACCGCGGCCATCACCGGCGGTTACGTCGCCCTGGTGGATGCCCTGCGTGCCACGTGTGAGCATCCCGAGGAGGTGGTCCGTGGCCAGGTGGCTTCGGTGTCGGTGGGGATCGTGGACGGGCGGCCGTTGCTGGACCTCGATTATGAGGAAGACTCCAGCGCCGAGACGGACATGAACGTGGTGATGGACGACCAGGGGCGGTTCATCGAGGTTCAGGGTACGGCCGAAGGCCATCCCTTCAGCCGCGACGAGTTGAATGCCCTGCTCGATTTGGCCACCGCGGGGATCGAGCACTTGATCCGCTTGCAGCGGGAGGTGCTGGGGCGATGAGGCCGTCCCGCATCGTTCTGGCCACCGGGAATACCGGTAAGGTGCGGGAGATGCAGTCCCACCTGGAGGCCGCTGGCGTGGAGGTGTTGCCTCAGAGCGCGTTCGATATGCCGCCGGCACTGGAGGATGCCCCCACTTTTGTGGAGAACGCCCTCAAGAAGGCCCGCCATGCCGCTGCCCACACCGGCCTGCCGGCGGTGGCCGACGATTCGGGCCTGGTGGTGCCGGCCCTCGGGGGCGAGCCGGGGGTGCATTCCGCCCGCTATGCCGGGGAGGCGGCCAGCGATGAGGACAACGTCGCCAAGTTGCTGGCGGCCTTGGAGGGGGTGGCCGACCGCCGCGCCTGGTTTCATTGCGCCATGGTCTATGTGACCCATCCACAGGATCCGACCCCGGTGATCGCCGAGGGCCGCTGGGTGGGCTGGGTGGCCACGGCGGCGCAAGGCGAGGGCGGGTTCGGCTATGATCCGGTGTTCTGTCTCGCCCCCGAGGGGCCCAGCGCGGCGCAGTTGCCGCCGGCGGAGAAACACCGCCTCAGCCACCGCGGTCAGGCCTTGCGGGCGTTGTTGCAGCGCCTGGATTGGGGGGCGGCAGCCACATAGGCCCAGGCGGCGAGGTGGTGTCCACCGGGGCCGGTGACCGGGATGAGACGGCGTCGGTAGGCCAGACGGCCGCGGAATGCCGGAGGGCAGCCCTCGTAGCGGTCCAGGGCGTCCCAGTCCGGTCGCTGCAGGCGAAACAGCCGACCCCATACCCAGCGGCGCCCGCCGGGTATCAGCTGTGGGTAGCGCCCGGCCCGGCGCAGGCGGCCGAGGGTGCGTGCCCGTCCGAGGTGGCGGATCGGTCCGCCGCTCAGTCGTTGCAACCGTGTCGTGTCTGTGAGCGTGCCGTAAGCGAACAGCAGTTCGGTGTCATTCGTCATCTTGCTCGCGCCGCGCCGTGAGACGGTCCAGTTTTTCCTCGATCCGTTCCAGCCGTCGCTGGATGTCCTTGAGACGGCCGCGCATCTCTTTTTCTTCTTTTTCCGTGTCCTTGCCCACCAGGAAGGCGGAGATGTTGGCGGTGAGCAGGGCGAACAGGCCGATGCCCAGCAGGATGATCAAGGAGGCGAAGAATTTGCCGGCCCCGGTCACCGGGACGATGTCGCCATAGCCGACAGTGGTCACCGTCACCCACGCCCACCAGATGCCGTTCAGGGCATCGGGGATGCCGGGGTCGAAGGAGGAGATGAGTACCCCGGCGACGCTGATGAGCAAGGCCGAGAAGCCGAGGGTGTAACCCAGGCGGTTGCTGGCGAGGAATTCCATCGCCGTGCGTGACAGGCGCACGCTGATGCCCAGCAGCAACAGCAGCCGCAGGTTGCGCAGCACGCCGACGAGCGGGGTGTTGGGCCACAGCGCCGGAAAGCCGACGATGATGATCGCCAGGCTCATCCAATTGCGTTTGAGGTGCTCCAGCTTGCGGTCCACCAGGGTGGTGAGCACCACCGTTTCGCTGAGGAACACCAGCCAGGTGAGCCAGTCGCCCAGCTCCCGCGCCCAGGCAGGGAGCAGGCCCCGGGTCTCCAGGTACCACTGGAGTGGAATCCATACCGCCACCGCCAGCAGCGGCCATTCGAACCGCCGTGCCCAACGCCGTGCCCGGCGGTTTTCGTCCACCGCCACCCCCGCCAGGCCGATGATGCGCTGGAAGCGGCTGGCCGGGCGGTGGGGCAGGGGGTCACCTTTGGTCGTCATGTCTATTGGATGAGGATGAACATCGCCGCCTCTCCCCGCTGGATGTTGAGCAGCAGGCCGCGACGACTGCGCTGGGCGGCGCGTTTGAGGTCTTCCAGGTCGTGTACCGGGATCCGGTTCACCGACAGGATCAAGTCACCGGGGCGGAGTCCGGCGCGCCACGCCGGGCTGCGCGGGCGCACCTTCTCCACCACCACCCCGGGCGGGCGGTTGTCGTCCTCCACTTGGGCGAACAGTGCCCCGCTCAGCAGCGGCGAGATTCGCTCGCCTTCCAGGGCCACCTTCTTGGGAGCGCTGATCACTGCGACCAGACGGCGTTTCTCACCATTGCGGATCACGGTGAGGCGGACCCGCTGCCCGAGGCGCAGCAGGCCGATGCGGTTGCGCAGGTCGGCGGCGTCGCGCACCGGTTTGTCGTTCACTGCCACGATGACGTCGCCCGGCTCCAGCCCCGCCCGGTCGGCGGGGGAGTCCTCGGCCACTTGGGTGACCACCGCGCCTTCCTGGTGTTTGATACCGAAGGCCTGGGCCAGCTCGGGGGTGAGATCCTGAACATAGACGCCGAGCCGTCCGCGGCGTACCTCACCGTGTTCGATGAGCTGTTCCATGATGTCGCGTGCCATGTTCACCGGGATGGCGAAGCCAATGCCGACGTTGCCGCCGCTGGGGGCGACGATGGCGGTGTTGATGCCCACCAGCTTGCCGTCCAGGTCTACCAGTGCCCCACCGGAATTGCCGGGATTGATGGAAGCGTCGGTCTGGATGAAGTCCTCGTAGCCCTCGATGCCCAGGCCCGAGCGCCCAAGGGCGGAGACGATGCCAGAAGTGACGGTCTGTCCCAGACCGAAGGGATTGCCGATGGCGACCACGAAATCCCCCACCCGCAGGCGGTCGGAATCGGCCATTTCCAGGGCGGTGAGGTCCTCGGCCTCGATCTGGATCAGGGCCACGTCGGTGGCGGGATCGCTGCCCACCACCTTGGCCTGGAAGCGCCGGCGGTCGCGCAGGGTGACGGTGATCTCCTGGGCCTTGTCGATGACGTGATGGTTGGTGAGGATGTAGCCCTTGGCAGCATCGACGATCACCCCCGAGCCCAGGGACTGGAATTCCCGTTCCCGAGGCGGGCGGGGCAGGCCGAAGAAAAAGCGGAAGAAGGGGTCTTGCAACAAGGGGTTCTGTTCCACCGGGACCCGTCCGCGGGTGGCGATGTTCACCACACCAGGAAGCACATGCTCCAGCATCGGTGCCAGGCTGGGCCTGCCGTCGCGCAGCAACAGGGCGGCGGGTACGTCGGCGTGTGCCGGT
>JALSHN010000377.1 GCA_026982215.1 Gammaproteobacteria bacterium | reverse complement strand
CGAGCCTGAGCGCGAGGACGGTGACGGCAACCATGCCTACCCCCATGGCACCGCCTTCTCCGTCCATACCGGCCACGTCTACAACCTCAACAACGGCTACGGCAACGTGGTGGAAGTGGATCCCAAACGCCTGGAGATCCTCCGCCGGGCTGATTTTCCCGGTCACAGCAATCTGTTCGCCACCCCCGGGGGACGCTGGCTCATCGGCCGTGGCGCCGACCGCAAATCCGACCCGGCGCACGTGCTGGCACGGCTGTCGGTGATGGATCCCGAGACCTTGGAGATACGCGACCGCCTGATGGTGCCGGACGTGTATTTTTCCAAGTATTTCTTCTCTCCCGACGGTGCCACTCTCTACCTCAGCACCGGTGCCACGGGCAACGAGGCGCAACGGGCCAATCTGCGCCAGGGTGAGTTGCTGGCCTTCGACCTCAACGACCTGCCCTCGCTGCATGCCCCCGAGGCGTTGGAACTGGGGGCGGCGGTGGGTACCTTGGATTTCCTGCCCGGCGGGCTCATCGCCGCCTCTCTGGGCGAGCGCGGTGTGGTGGCCCTCATCGATCCGCTGCGTTTCGAGGTGGTGGAAGAGATCGACCTGGGGCTGTGCCTGCCCCATTCGCGCCTGTGGTGTCTGCCGGTGACGTGATCAGCCCAGGGCCTCGATGCCGAACAGACGTTGCATCGCCAGGCCGAAACCGTAGGCCAGGGCGGCGGCGGTGAGGCCGGCGCTCACCATCTCCAGGATCTTGCTGCGGATGGAGATGCCGGAGAGGGTGGCGATGAACAGACCCACGGTGGCCAGGGCCAGGCCGGCGAACGTCACCGAGCCCACCAGGGCGGTGAGTGAGGTGTCGGCGAAGAAGTAGGGGGTGAGGGGGAAGATCACCCCGAACAGATAGGCGAAACCGGTGAAGAGGGCCGAGCGCAACTCGTTCTCCGTCACCGGCTCCAGCAGCAGCCCGCGCACCGCCTGCGGGTCGTCGCCGAGACGTTCGGCCACCTCGCGGCTTACCGTCTCCGGGAGCCCGGAGCCACTCAGCTTCTCTTGCAGGGCTTGATGCGCCCGTTGGGGGGCGACGGCGAACAGGATGTCCATGTGGCGGCGGCGGGCCTCGTTCACCTGCCGCTGCGAGCGCACCGAAATGAAGGCGCCGATGCCCATGGACAAGGCCCCGGCGACGCCGACGATCAGTCCGGAGAGGGCCACCACCCGCGGGGCGCCGGGGTAGGCGGCGGAGAGGCCGGTGACGGCGCCGAGGATCTCCACCAGCCCGTCGTTCATCCCCAGGACGAAATCGCGCACGTTGTTGCCGCCGAGGCGCTCGGCCTCGGCGCGGAACACCTGCTCGTGTTCCATTTCGTCGAGGATCACCGCCCCCAGGGTCTTCTGTGCCTTGTCGTCCAGCAGCCGGGCCTGCCACAGGCGGAAGTACGCCCGCTGCGCCCCGCCCTCGCTCATCTCCAGCAGGGCCACCAGCCACAGCGGGCTGACCAGGCGGGCCAACAGCCGCATTGCGGCCAGTTTCACCCGTGGCGGTGGCACGGTCTCGGGTACCTCGCCCCCCAGTTGTCGCACCACCTGGGCCCAGAAACGGGCATGGCCGCGTTCCATGCGGCTGATGCGTTGCAGTTGTCTGGCCAGTTCGGGATCGCGCGCGTTCTCGGCCAAGGCCTGATAAAGCAGATGGTCGTGTATCTCGTTGCGGTAGAAATGCAGCGCCCGGCGGCGGAGCTCGTCCTGTTGCATCAAGTTTTTTCCTGTGATTGCCGTAGAGGAGGGTCGAACCTTCAACCATAGCAAAGGACTTGCCGGGATCAGGGGAAAAATGAGCCTGCGGCGTCTGTTGTCTCTCTTCGCCATCGTCCTCGGCGGCCTCGGTATCCTGCTGGCCGAGCTCACCGGTTGGGGGTTTCGCGAGCTGGCGTTGGAGAGCCAACGCCGTTATGTGGCCGAGCTGGTGGCGGTGGAGAGTGAGCCGCTGCTGCAACGTTTGACCGGGGTGGCGGAGTCCATGGTGCTCGATCTGCACAAGGAGGCGGGCTTCGATCAGGCACTGAGCCAGGGGGAGCAGGCGCGATTGCGCCGCATCCTCGATGCCCAGTTTCACCAGTACTATGTCACCGCCGAGGTGGTGCGGCTGGGGCGTTTGGCCTTACTGGATCCCCAGCTGAGGCCATGGGTGCTCTCCAGTGAGAGTCGGGTCCAGGGGGAGTCGGTGTGCCCGGAGACCCTGGGGCGGTTGCGTGCCCGCCGGGGAGTGGCGCGGATCCGTACCGCCGCGGCGCTGTGTTTCGTCGCCGGTCGCCCGTGGTGGCTGGTGGTGAAGCCGGTGGGTGGCCTGAGTCCCAAGGGTTATGTGCAGCTTTTGCTCGATCCCGTTCCCCAGTTGTTGAAATTGAAGGATTTTCTGCGCCTGCCGGTGGCCCTGCATTATGGGGTGGATCAGTGGCATTACGGGGAGGGTTGGCCCGAGGCGGGGGCAGGGCGTTGGTTGCTGGGCGGTCATCGCCTCGAGGGCGAGGGTGGGGTGCTGGAGGTGTGGGCCGCCAAGGACGTCCGCGAGCTGTTGCAGCGCTTGAACCGGCTGAGTTGGGTGGTGGGTGGGGTCGGTCTGGTGTTCACTTTGCTCATCGTCGTGGTGCTGTGGCGGGTGCTCGATCGTCAGGCGCTGCAGCCGTTGGATCGGCTGCGCCACGTCCTGGGGCGGCTGGTGGAAGACAAGGACGTGCTCGGCCAGCGGCTGGATCCGCAGGGGGTGGAGGAGGTGCGGGCGCTCACCGAGTCGTTCAATCGCACCAGCGAGGAGCTGGAGAGCCTCTATGACACCCTGGAGCGGATGGCTTACACCGATTCCCTCACCCGTCTGCCCAACCGCTCCCGTTTCAACGAGATGCTGGATTTTCATGTGCGTCTCAACCGCCACCGTCATGCCCCGTTCGCGGTGTTTTTGATGGATCTGGATCGTTTCAAGTGGGTCAACGACAACCTGGGCCATGTCACCGGCGATCTGTTGCTGGCGGAGGTGGGACAGCGACTGGCCTCGGTGTTGCGCAAGAGTGACGTGCTCTCTCGGGTGGAGGAGGGGGGGGAGCCGTTGGCGCGCCTGGGTGGGGACGAATTCGCCGCCCTGATTCCCGGGGTGCGTGATGAGCACGAGGCGGCGGTGGTGGCCGGCAAGCTGGTTTCGGCCTTGGAGCGTCCCATTGAGATCGAGGGTCGTGAACTGCAGGTGGGGATCAGTATCGGCATCGCCCTTTCGCCTCATCACGGCAAGGAGGCGGGGCAGCTCATGCGTCTGGCCGATGTGGCCATGTACCAGGCCAAGCACAGTGGTCGCGATTGGCAGGTCTACGATGAGGCCAGTGATCAGTTGCGCCGGTACCGCGATACCCTGGAAGGCGCCCTGCGGGCCTCGGTGTGCAGTGGCGAGGGCCTGTCGCTGGTCTATCAGCCGCAGGTGAACGTCTGTTCCCACAAGGTGGTGGGGGTGGAGGCCCTGTTGCGCTGGCAGGGGCCGGAGGGCAAGCCGGTGAGTCCGGCGGAGTTCGTTCCCTTGGCGGAGCAGTGTGGTTTGATGGGTCCGCTGACCCGCTGGGTGCTGGATCGGGCCTTGGAGCAGATGCGGTCCTGGCGTTCGGCGGGGCGGGATTTCCGCGTTTCGGTGAATCTTTCCGCCCACAATCTGGCCGAGATGGATTTTGCCAAGCAGGTGGAGCGGGCCTTGGGGGCCCACGGGCTGCCGGCTTCTTGCCTGTGTCTCGAGATCACCGAGACGCAGTTGGTGGCCGAGCCGGAACACGCCTTGGCGCAGTTGCATCGGCTGGCGCAGATGGGGGTGCATCTGTCGTTGGATGATTTCGGTACCGGCTATTCCTCGTTGGCCTATCTGCAGCGGATGCCGTTGCACGAGATCAAGATCGACCGGCGTTTCGTCACCCGTCTCACCGAGTGTCCCGAGGATCGGGTGATCGTCGAGGCGGTGGTGGGGCTGGCGCGTGGTTTGGGGATGACGGTGCTGGCCGAGGGGGTGGAGGATCTGCGGGTGATGGAGGCGCTGCGCGCCATGGGGTGCCGCTTGGTGCAGGGTTATTTCATTTCGCCGCCGTTGGCGGCGGATGGGCTGGCGTCCTGGTTCGCCGAGTGGGAGGGGCGTTTCGCCGGCAGGGCGAGTTCATAGAGCACCGGCCAGCGTTTGCCGGTGACGAACAGGCGGCGTGTTTCTGGGGCGTAGGCGATGCCGTTGGCCACTGCCAGCCGGTCGGTGCGGGTCTCGGGGGGACGCAGGGCGCCGAGGTCGATCCAGCCGAGGACCCGGCCGCTTCGGGGGTCGATGCGGGCGATGCGTGGGCTTTCGAAGACGTTGGCCCACAGTTCGCCTTCCACCCATTCCAGTTCGTTGAGCCGTGCCAACGGCTTGCCGTCGATGTGCACTTCGAGGCGGCCGCGCTCGCGGAAGGTGACGGGGTCGCGGAGGGTGATGGTGGCGCTGCCGTCGCTGTGGTAGAGGCGGCGACCGTCGTAGGCCAGGCCCCAGCCCTCGCCTCGATAGCCGAACCGACCTTGGAGGGTGAGGTCGTTTCGTCGCCATACCAGGGCGAGGCCGGCGCGCCAGGTGAGTTGGATCAGTCTGTCTCCCACGACCACCAGCCCTTCACCGAACAACCGTGGGGAGAGGGCACGCAGGGTGCCGCCACGTTCGCCGGGCCGGTAGCGGCGCAGGCTGGAGGCGCCGTAGAGGCCGGTGCTTTCGTACAGCCAGCCATCGGCCCAGGCCAGTCCTTGGGTGAAGGCGGCGGGGTCGTGGGGATGACGGGCGACGACCTCGGGGAGGGTAGTGGGTGGGGCAGCGAGGGCCGGGAGGGGGAGGGTCAGGAGGAAGAGGAGGCCGCCGCGGCGGATCGCTTCGTGCCCGCCGCCTCGGGGCCGGCGGGGCGGGGCGGCTGTCTCGCGGCGCTCCCGGCTAGTCGGCGGGGCCATGGGCGATGCGGGGCCAGTAGCGGTCGAGGTCGAATTCCGGGCTGTGTTCGTGGACGTGGCACTGGGCGCAGACGCGGGCCTTGGGCCAGTCAGTGTGGGCGGTGGGGGTCGTGCCGCCGCTCTCGGCATGGGAGCGGGAGGGGCCGTGGCAGTTCTCGCACTGGACGTGCATTTTGTCGGCGGTGAGTTGGGGGTCGATGAAGCCGCCGGGGCGTTCGAAGCCGAGGGTGTGGCAGGCGATGCATTCGGGATCGAAGGCCTTTTTGACGTCTTGCAGGGTATAGAAGGCCTGGGCATGGCGGGTTTCCAGCCAGCGGGCGTGTTCTTTGGGATGGCAGGTCTTGCAGCCGGCCTCGCCCAGATAGGGGCCCTGTTCTTGGGCCATGGCGCGACGCAGTTCCACCCGGCGCTGGTAGTCGGCCTTCACCGCGGCGTTGTAGGCCGCGTACCAGTCGTGCAGGCGCTCGGCCTCGCCGACCGCCTTGGGCAGGGGGATGACCCGGTGTTCCACCAGGGTCAGTTCTTGCGATGGATCGATGCGGAAACGGGCCAGGCCCAGGCGCATGCCGCGGGAGCCGGGTTGCAGTACCCAGGTGTCGCCCAGGCGTTTGGGCTCGCCGTATTCCTCGTAGCGGGCGCGCTGGATGAGGATGTCCACCGATTCCAGGGAGAAGGGCGGACGCTTGGCCCACAGGGCGTAGGGGAGGGTGGATCCCAGCACGGTGACGGCGCCGCGGCGGTGGGCACCTTCCATGGCCTGGAGCAGGGCGCTGGGGTCGTTCTCGGCGCGGCCGGGGCCGGCCATGGCGCGTTCGGGGTCGCGTTTGGGGTCCAGCCATTGGAACACCGCCAGGCGCAGACCCGGGCGGCGGATGGTGCGGATTTTGGGGAATTCGTCACCACGCCAGTTGCTGGCCACCCAGGGCAGCGGCTGGCGGGTGAGGAAGTCGGGGCCGTAGGCGAGGTCTTTCCATTGGAGGCCGATGGCGTCGTAGCGGGCCTCGCTGAGGCCGCGGAGGATGAATTCGGCCTTGATGCGGTCCTGAGGCATCTCGCTCTCGATCAGCCCGCCGCTGGAGACGAGGATCAGGTCGGGGTGGTCGCGGCGCAGGGTGTCGAGCATGGCCACCCGGCGTTTGATGCCGCCGAGGTTGCCGGCCTCGGAGCAGCCGCAGGGTTCCAGTTCGCCGTCGAGGTTGCCGCTGTAGATGAGGGTGAATTCCCGTGGCTGCGGTGGGGAGGTGATGCAGCCGGCGAGAAATAGGGCGAGCAGCGGGATGAGGATGGCGGGCATGGTTCAGCCCCCTTCGGCCCAGTCGCGCGGGCGGAGGAAGTCCTGGTAGAGACGGGCCTCGGGGGTGCCGGGTTCGGGGTGCCAGTCGTAGCGCCAACGCACCAGGGGGGGCAGGGACATGAGGATGGATTCGGTGCGCCCGCCCGATTGCAGTCCGAACAGGGTGCCCCGGTCGTAGACCAGGTTGAATTCCACGTAGCGGCCGCGGCGGTAGAGCTGGAAGTCCCGTTCCCGTTCACCCCAGGGGGTGTGGCGGCGGCGTTGGACGATGGGGAGGTAGGCGGGGAGGTAGTGGTCGCCCACGCTCTTCATGAAGGCGAAGCTCTGTTGGAAGCCCCAGTCGTTGAGGTCGTCGAAGAACAGGCCGCCGATGCCGCGGGGCTCGTTGCGGTGTTTGAGGAAGAAATACTCGTCACACCAGCGTTTGAAACGGGGGTAGACGTCTTCGCCAAAGGGGCGGCAGGCCTCGCGGGCGGTGCGGTGCCAGTGGATGCAGTCTTCTTCGAAACCGTAGTAGGGGGTGAGGTCGAAGCCGCCGCCGAACCACCAGATGGGAGGCTCGCCATCCTTCTCGGCGATGAAGAAACGGACGTTGGCATGGGAGGTGGGGATGTAGGGATTGCGGGGGTGGATCACCAGGGAGACCCCCAGGGCCTGGAAGCGGCGCCCGGCCAGTTCGGGACGGTGGGCGGTGGCGGAGGCGGGGAGATTGTTGCCGAAGACGTGGGAGAAGTTGACGCCGGCCTGTTCGAACACCGCCCCTTCCGCCAGCACCCGGGTGCGTCCGCCACCGCCCTGGGGGCGTTCCCAGGCGTCTTCGCGGAAGCGCTCTTTGCCGTCTTCCTCGCTCAGGGCCTGGCAGATGCGGTCCTGCAGGTCGAGGAGGTAGGTTTTGACGGCGTCGATGTCGGGTCGGTCCATGGGATCCTCGTGTCAGGGACGGATCAGGCGATGGTTGATGGCGTCGCGTATCTGGCTGGGACGACGGTGGGGGCCGGCCCGGCCGTGCAGCAGGTAGTCTACTTCATTGCCCAGGCGCAGTCGTGCTTCCAGCGCGGTCCGTGCCGGCGGGTGGCCGCTGCGGTTGGCGCTGGTGGAGATCAACGGGCCGCCGAAGGCGGCGCACAGGGCGCGGGCCAGGGGGTGGGAGGTGATGCGCACCGCCAGGGTGGCCCGACCGCCGCTGAGCCAGGCCGGCACCCAGGGGGCGGCAGGGACCACCCAGCTCACCGGACGTTCACTCGGGGCGGCGAGACGGGCCAGGGTGGCCTGGTCGATGGCCAGCCAGGGGGCGAGCGCCTCCACGGTGTGGGCGATGAGGATCAGTCCCTTGTCCGCCGGGCGGCGTTTGAGGATCAACAGCCGTTCCACCGCCTCGGCGTCCAGCGGGTGGCAGCCGAGGCCGTAGACGGTCTCGGTGGGGTAGGCGATGAGCCCCCCCCGATGGAGACAACGCACCGCCTGGCGCAGGGGCCAGGCGGGCGTGACGTGGTTGGTGGTCATGGAGTGGCGCGTCAGCCGTTACCGAGGCGCGTTTGCAGCTCGGCGTCCTTGCGCTCCACGGCGGCGGCGTTGTCCTGCCGCTCTTTTTTCAGCCGTTCGGCCAGCGCATCGTCGGAGAGGGCGAGCATCTGGGCGGCCAGGTAGGCAGCGTTCTTGGCGCCGGCCTTGCCGATGGCGACGCAGGCCACCGGGATGCCGCCGGGCATCTGTACGGTGGAGAGCAGGGCGTCCATGCCGTTCAACGGGCCGGCGTCCATGGGGATGCCGATCACCGGGCGGGTGGTGAGCCCGGCCACGGTGCCGGCCAGGTGGGCGGCCAGTCCGGCGGCACAGATGAACACCGCGCAGCCGCGCCGTTCGGCGTCGTGGACGTAGGCGTGGGTGCGCTCCGGGGTGCGGTGGGCGGAGGTGATGCGCACCTCGAAGGGGACGCCGAGGGCCTCCAGGGTGTCCAGGGTGGCCTGCAGTACCGGCAGGTCGGAGTCGGATCCCATGAGGACGGCGACGAAGGGCTGGCTCATTGTGACTCTCCTTTTTCTCTGGTGATGGCACGGAAACCGATGTCTCTACGATAAAAACAACCAGGCCAGTGGATTTGTTCCACGATTTGGTAGGCACGCCGTTGGGCGGCGGCGATGGTCTCGCCCAGCGCGGTGACGCACAGCACCCGGCCGCCGGCGGTGATCACCCGGTCGTTCTCCAGCCGGGTGCCGGCGTGGAAGACCTTGATGTCCTCGGGCTCGGGATCGGGCAGGCCTTGGATGGCGTCGCCGGTGCGGACCTTGCCCGGGTAGCCCTCGGCGGCCATCACCACCCCGAGAGCGGGGCGGGGATCCCAGCGGGCCTCCGCTTGGTCCAGGCGGCCGGCGAGGGCGGCCTCGATGAGTTCGGTGAGGTCGGATTGCAGCCGCAGCATGATGGGCTGGGTCTCGGGGTCGCCGAAGCGGACGTTGAATTCCAGCACCTTGGGGGTGCCGTCGGGGGCGATCATCAGTCCGGCGTAGAGGAATCCCGTGTAGGGGTGGCCATCTTCGGCCATGCCGCGTACCACCGGCTGGATGACCGTTTCGACGATGCGCCGGTGGACTTCGGGGGTGACCACCGGGGCGGGGGAGTAGGCCCCCATGCCGCCGGTGTTGGGGCCGCGGTCGCCGTCGTCGCGGGGTTTGTGGTCCTGGGAGCTGGCCATGGGCAGGATGTGGTCGCTGTCCACCAGGCAGATGAAGCTGGCCTCTTCACCTTCCAGGTAGTCTTCGATCACCACCCGGTGGCCGGCCTTGCCGAAGGCGTTGCCGGCGAGCATGTCGCGCACCGCCCGTTCGGCCTCGTCCAGGGTCTGGGCGACGATGACGCCCTTGCCGGCGGCCAGGCCGTCGGCCTTGACCACGATGGGGGCGCCGCGCCGGCGCAGGTAGGCCAGGGCGGGCTCGACTTCGGTGAAGACCTGGTAGTCGGCGGTGGGGATGGCATGGCGGGCCATGAAGTCCTTGGCGAAGGCCTTGGAACCC
>JALSHN010000376.1 GCA_026982215.1 Gammaproteobacteria bacterium | reverse complement strand
ACACTGGCCGGGCGTTTGGGGGTCGCGCCGGGATTGCTGGCCTCGCGGCGGGAGTTGCAGCGCTTGGTGCGGGGGGATCGGGGGGTGGCGTTGTTGGCCGGTTGGCGGGGGGCGCGGGTGGCCGAGGCGGTGGTGGCCTTCCTCGAGCAGGGCGGTGGCCTGGTGGTCCAGGGGGAGGGGCTGGTCTGGCGGGCGTGTGTTTGAGAGTCGTTCAGCCGCCGTCGAGTCCCAGCCGGGTCTTGGCGCCGCGGTGGCCGAGGGCGGCGGCGCGTTGGTACCAGCGTTCGGCCCGTTCCAGGTCCTGGGGGAGTTCGCCTCCGGTGGCGTAGGCCTCGGCGAGGAAGAAGGCGGCGTTGGCGTGGCCGGTCTCGGTGGCGCGACGCAGCAGGTCTTCGCCCTGGCGGGGGTCTTTGGGGCCGCCTTGGCCATAGAAGTACATCAGGCCGAGGCGGTAGAGGGCCTCGCCGTGGGCGCCGTTGCGGGCGATGGCTTCGCTGAGCCATTGACGGGCCAGGCGGCCGTTGCGGCTCACGCCGCGTCCTTGTTGGTAGAGTCGTCCCAGGCGGTAGGCGGCTTCGGCATCCCCCCGGTGGGCGGCCTGGGTGAGCCACCAGGCGCCTTCCCCTACTCGTTCGGGCTCTTGCAACAGGAGTAATCCCAGTTCTCGCTGGGCCTCGATGAGTCCACCTTCGGCGGCGCGCCGCAGCCAGGGGATGGCGCCTCGGGGGCCGAGGCGCCGTTGGAGGGTGCGGGCGAGGTCCAGTAATTCGTGGGGGGCGAGGCGGGCGGCGGCTTTGTCCAGCCAGGGGCGGGCTTCGTCGTCTCGGCCGCTCTCGAGCAGCAGGCGGGCCAGGGGAGCGTAGGCCTCCGGGAGTCCGGCCTCGGCAGCTTGGCGGTAGCGGCGCAGGGCGCGTTCCGGGTCGCGCGGGAGGGGGCCTTGACCATCATGGAGCCGGCCGAGTTCGAGGGCGGCTTGGGCGTTGCCTTGTTCCGCCGCCCAGCGATACCAGTGCAGCGCCCGGTCGAGGTCGGGCTTGCCGTCGGGGCCTTCGAGGTGGAGGCGGGCGGCCTCGAGTGCGGCTTGGAGGTGGCCTTGGCGGGCGGCTTCTTCGTACCACAGCAGGGCCTCGAGGGGTTGCGGCGGACGGGCCCGCAGACGCATCTGGGCGACTTGGTATTGGGCCTCCCGGTGACCGGAGGCGGCGGCGGTGACCAGCCATTGGATGGCTTCCCGGCGGCGTTTGATCTTTTGCAGTGCCTTGCCCAGTTCGTATTGGGCCTCGGGCAGACCTTGGGCGGCAGCCTTGGCGAGCCATTCGCGACCGGCTTCGGGTTTGGGGCGCAGACCGGGCAGGCCGTGGAGATAGGCCAGGCCGAGGCGGTATTGGGCCTTGGCGTAGCCTTGTTCGGCGGCCAGTCGGTAGTAGTGCAGGGCGCGGCCGGGGTTGGCACGTACCCCTTGGCCGTGTTCGTACATCTGGCCGAGGATGAATTGGGCGCTGGGGGTGCCGACTTCGTCGGCCACCCGGCGTACGGCGTCGAAGGCGGGGGAGGCGGCGTGGACAACGCCGCCGAGGGCGCCGAGGAGCAGCAGGAGGGGGAGGTGCTGTTTCATGGGGTCAGTGAACCTTGAGCCGAGCGTTATTGTAGGGCATTGCGGGCTTTTCATCGTTATTTTCCCATGGTGACCGGCTTTCATGGGGCCGCGGCCAGCAGCGCCCGTTTGCCGCCGCTGCCAGGGGCGGCGATGAGGCGGTCGCGTCCGTAGACGTCACGCCGGAAGTGAAGCGGGCCGTCGTCTTCCGCCCAGGCGGTCCAGTAGAGCAGGTAGATGGGGACCGGGCGGGGCAGATCCAACCGTAGAGGTTGATTGGAGCGGATCAGTTCGCGCAAGGTGTCGGGTGGGTAGTCTGGCCCGAGAAGCAGGCCGGCCAGGGCGAGGGGACGCTCCAGGCGGATGCAGCCACCGGAGAAGGTGCGGATCGGTCGTTGGAACAGGTCGCGTTCGAGGGTGTCGTGCAGGTAGATGCGAAAGCGGTTGGGGAACATGAACTTGATCCGGCCGAGGGCGTTGTGAGGGCCGGGGCTCTGGACGATCTTGTAGGGGAAGTGGAGGTCGTCCACGGCGTTCCAGTCCACCCAGCGGGGGTCGAGTTCCATGGCGCCTTCGTACCATCCGGCGTAGAGGCGCATGTGGTGACGGGTGAGCCATTGGGGGTCGCGGCGTAGTTTGTCGAGGAAGCGGTCGCGGGCCAGCCGGGGAGGGACCTTCCATTCGGGGTTGAGTTCCAGGTAGCGGATGCGGTCGGCGAAGGAGGGGGTGGCGCGGTAGCGGCTGCCGACCACGGTGCGCATGCTGAGACGGATTTCGCCGTTTTCGACGTAGTCGAGACGATAACCGGCCATGTTGACCAGGACGTAGCGTTCCCCCAGCTCGCGGGGCAGCCAGCGCCAGCGCTCCATGTTGCGTTGGATCTGGCGGATGCGTCGCTCCAGGGGGACGTTGAGTGATGCTCGGGTGCGCCGTCCCACCAGGCCGTCTACGGTGCGGCCGTTGCGGCGTTGAAATTCGCGTACCGCCCGTTCCAGTCGTTCGTCGAACAGGGTGGGATCGGCAGCGGGGCCATCGAGGTAGCCTTCCCGTTGCAGTCGTCGGCGCAGCTGCAGCACGCGTGGGCCGCGGTCGCCCCGTTTGAGTATGGGGCCGGGGGCGAGGCGTGGCCAGGGGCCTTCCAAGGCCATGCGCCGGTAACGCCCGAGGGCGTCCTTGAGTGCCCGGTAGCCGGGATGGGGCGGTTCCAGGCGGGCCAGACTGGTCTCTACCCGGGCGCGGCGCTGGCCGATGCGGATGAGTTGTCGTTCCACGTCGGGGGGCGAGGGCGGGGGGATGTACCAGTCCACGTCCACCCGGCGTGGATGGCCGTAGCCCACGGCCAGTTCACGGCCCAGGCGCAGGAAGGCGTCGGACAGATAGAGTTCCAGCCAGGCGCGGGAGTTGCCGTCGCCTCGCGACCACAGGGATTCGATGCGCCGCAAGTGGTAGTCGGCGGGGTCGAGGCCGTCGCCCAGGGCCTGGTGGATGCGTCGTCTCAGGGCGCGGGCGGCCTCTTGCGGGCCTTGGTCGCTCATCCAAATGGGGCGGCCGTCCAGGGCCCGGTAGACCCGCCGCAGTGCCGGCCAGTCGAGTTCCTTCACCTGGCGGGCGATGGCCGGGTCTTCCAGACCAGCCTGCAGCCGGGCCGTGAGGGGAATGGCGTGGGTGATGGGGGCGAGCAGGATCCCTGCCCATAGGAGGGTGATGAGGAGGCGGTGGCGTGACAGGCATCGGTTCATTTGCCGTATAGTTCGGCTGCCGATCCGTCGAGTGAAGCCGTGGCGGGTCAGTACACCCAAAGAGAGGAGTTCCATCATCATGGTGTTCGAGGCGTTCCGTGCCTGGTTCGATCGCAATGTGCCCGCATCTGCTTCGGAGGACAAGCTCCCGTTGGCGGCCGCAGCGTTGTTGGTGGAGGTGATGCGCATCGATGGCCGCGTGGATGCCGCCGAGCGCGAGGCCGCCCTCGCTGTGCTCCAGGATAGCTTTTCTCTGCCTGGGGCGCGCCTGCAGGAGTTGTTGTCGCTCGCCGAGCAGGAAGTGGAGACCGCCACCGATCAGTTTCAGTTCACTCGTTTGATCAATGAGCGCTTTTCTGTGGAGGAGAAGGCGCGTTTGGTGGAGATGTTGTGGCGGGTGGCCTTTGCCGACGGTCGTCTGGACAAGCACGAGGAGTATGTGGTGCGTAAGTTGTCCGAGCTGTTGCATCTGCCGCACCGGGTGTTCATCCAGGCCAAATTGCGTGCTCAAGGGGGGTGAGGGTGTGGCATATGCCGCATCTGCTGTGGCAAAAGCCGTGTTTGCGAACCCTTATTTCTAGATAACATCTTGTTTTTGTTTGACACAAGTTTTGGCCTCGTTCTTGCTCGAGCCTCTCTGGTCATTTTTTTCGTCTCAGAGAGGTCTTTGTCGTGCAGATCACCCGTTCCCTGACGTTCATTCTGGTGGCGAGCAGCCTGTCCGCTTGCAATCTCTTCGACGGTGGCGGTGATTCATCGACGGTGTGTGTCGAGGGGGCCAGGGCGGTGCAGGCCTCCGACGGCCGTACTTTGTGCCTGTCGTTGTCCACCGTGGCCCAGGCGCCGTTTCAGGCGGGGTTTTTCACCGCGCGGGTCACCCATCGCCTGCATCTCACCGATGCCGAGGGGCGGGCGGTGGATGTGGGGCAGGATCCGCTGATCGGGACCATCGATGTCCGTCCATTGATGGTGATGAATTCCGGACATGAGCACGGGACGCCGCAGGCGGCTTCGTTCGAGGACAGTTCCGATCCGGCGCAGGGGCGTTATGACTGGGTGGCTTATTACATCATGCCTTCCGGGCCGATGATGGGGCGCTGGTATGTCCAGGTGAGTCTGGAGGACAGGGGAGCGGCGGATCCTTTGCGGCTGGAGTTCCAGCCCGAGGTGGCCCTGGTGGCGGCGCCCGATGTCTTTTCTGCCCGTTTGAACAACGCGGTCGATGAGACGGCGAACATGGCGGGGGGGAGTCTGCGGCGGCCTTACACCGTGTGGCTCCATGAGGTGGTTCCGGTGCAGGGGGGTGGGCATCGGTTGACGTTGTTCCTCTCCACCCAGGATGCCGTGACCATGGAGATGGGGGGGATGACGATGAAGCATGTGGTCTTCCCCGCGCTGATCCCGGGGCAGACCCGATTGCATGATCTTCAGGGATCGGAGCGCACCGTGGGGACGGTGACGTTGCGGGTCTCCCTGGATGAGGGGGCCACCTGGATCGATCTGGAGCATCAGGGGGCGGGGCGCTATGCGGCGATGCTCACGGGGATGGCTCCGGGGCAGCGCCAGGTGTTGGCGTTGGATTTGGCGGTGGATGGTCTGGCGATGACGACTTCCGCCGGTGCCGCCGGGCAGTTGAGTTTCCTGGTGCCGTGATGGCGAGAGGGTTGCGTTGCCTTTTGGCCGCCTTGGCCTTCTTGGCAAGCGGAACTGCCGTCGCGGCCTCGTGTTGCGGGGGTGGCGGTGGCGGGGCACCGGTGCTGCCCAAGGATGGGGCGGTGTTGTGGGACCTCAATGCCGCGGTGGAGCATTATCACGGTTTTTGGGCTCAGGATGGTCGTTGGCTGCCCGATCCGCCGGGGGCACGGTTATCCCAATATCGCCTCACCCCCGGTCATGCCCGGCGCCTGGGTGACCGCTGGCAGGCCTATGCCATACTGCCCTTGGTGGTGAACCGCAACCACTACAGCGGCCGAGAGGCCGATACCGAGGGGCCGGGGGATCTCAGTCTCGGGTTGTGGTACGAGACCTTCGATGAGGCGACTTGTGTCTACAAGGTCCGCCGCCCCGCTGACCTGAGGCCCTCCATCTACTTGGGGGCCGGCCTGGTGGTGCCCACCGGCATCTCGCCCTACGACGAGGTGGGCGACAATTTCGCCATCACCGGACGGGGGTTTTACCGCCTCGATCTGTCCTTCGATATCGAGAAGACCGTCTATCCCTGGTCGGTGCAGTTGCGTCTGGGGTATGGGCGCCATTTCCAGCGGCCGGTGAACCGGGAATATGGGGTCTATGTGGCTCCTTACCGGCTACGATTGGGGGATCGGCGCAGCCTCAGCCTGACCTTGGGCTATACGTGGTTCTTGCCCAATCTGGCGCAGTTGACCCTCACTGGCGGTTACAGCGATCTGCGTGAGGGGCGGGCGCGTATCGATGGGCGTCTCGATCCCACCACCGGTCTGGTACGTCGCAGTTTCTCGCTCTCCTGGGCCTACAGTCCGGCGCATCGCCGCTGGAATGCCCGCTTTTCTTGGGGGCACGCTCCCCGCCGTGATGGCTGGGGCGAGAATTTCCCCGCCACCGATGTCTTCACTTTGGGGGTCTCTCATGTGCTGTTCCTTTAGGCGCTTGCTGGTGTCGCTGTTGATGTTGGCCCTGGGCGGTTGTGGCATGGGCGACGATCTGTTGCCGTCGGACAGCGATCTGCGCGCCGTGTCGGGGGGCGGCGCCTATCTACCCGGCGAGCCGGTGGGCGAGGCCACACGGGCCGCGCCGCTGGAGACGGTCGACGGGGCGGTGGTACGCCTGGACGAGCTGTTGAACGATCCACTCGAGCCTCCGCGGGCGGTGGTGCTGTATTTCACCATGTGGTGTCCCATCTGCCTGGCGCACACCGATCATCTCTACAACCAGGTGTTGCCACGTCATGCCAGTGAGCCGGTGCGTTTCTTGGTGGTGGATTATGTCTCCGGTTCGTGGGTGGACATGCGGGGCGCGGCCCAGGCCAATGGTTATCTCGGGGCGGCGGGGCTGGAGATCGTCCGCGATGCCGAGGGAGTGCTTTTCGATCGCTTGCATGGGGCCATGGGCCAGGTGGTGGTGGTGGACGGCGAGGGGGTGATCCGGATGAATGCTTCTTACCGTGACGGCGGTGAGCTGGAGGCCGTGCTGGATCGACTGTTGCCGTGATCGTCGGTTATTTGACGGGGGCGCCGGGTTGTTCACAAGCCCCTGGCCTTGTCAAGGTCTGGGCGCTCGGGTGGTCAGGGGGAGGGTGTCTCCCCCTCTGTTGTAGTCTAAACAATAACTTACGCAGAGCTCAGTCAATAGGCGATCTGACGGTTGGCACCGTTTGCCGCGGGATCCGGCCGGGTTCCCCCAAGTCTTCCACAAAGTTATCCACAGGTTTTGTGGATAAGCTGGAAAAGGCCTTCCTGGTTCCGTACTTGCCTCTTCCCCTTAAGAAGGTGCTGCAACTGCCGTTGTCAAGGCGTTCACGATTGGTGGACAAGGCCGGGGGCATGGTCTAAAACACCGCCTTCGTGTTCGTGGTCGTGACAACCGAGTGAGGCAAACAATGGCCGAGATCGGAGACAAGGCAGTGGATTTCTCTCTCCCCGATGCCGACATGCAGCTGGTGTCGCTGGGGGAGTATCGCGGGCGTTGGGTGGTGCTCTATTTCTATCCCAAGGACGATACCCCCGGGTGCACCACCGAGGCAGTGGAGTTCAGTGCCTTGGAGGACAGCTTCGCGCGGCTGGATGCGGTGATCCTCGGTGTGAGCCCGGACGATTGCATCAGTCATGCTGATTTTCGCGACAAACACGGCCTGAGTGTGCGTCTGCTCTCCGATACCGAGACGGAGGTGGCCCAGGCCTATGGGGTGTGGCAGGAGAAACAGGACGGCCGTGCCGGGGTGGTGCGTTCCACTTTTCTCATCGACCCGCAAGGACGGATCGTCGAGGCTTGGCGGGGGGTGAGTGCCAAGGGCCACGCCCAGGCCGTGTTGGAACGCCTGCGGGAGCTGCAGAATGGCGAGACCGCTGGCGGAGGGTGAGGCGGCGCCGCCTTTCGCCCTGCGCGACGCCGAAGGGCGGCTCCATCGCTTGGAGGACTATCGGGGGCAGTGGTTGTTGCTGTGTTTCTATCCGCGTGATTTCACCCCCGGCTGCACCCGGGAGTTGTGCGTTTTTCGGGATGAACTGGAAGGGCTGCCGCCACTGCTGGCAGTGAGTCTGGATCCGCCGCAGCGCCATCGGGCCTTCGCCGCCCGTCATCGTCTGCCTTTCCCCCTGTTGTGCGACGACGGTGGGGTGGCTTCGCGCTATGGTGTGTTGCGGCGGTTCGGTCCATGGCGCTGGACACGTCGCGCCAGTTTTCTCGTCGATCCCACCGGGGTGGTGCGCCGCGCCTATCTCCGTCCTCGGCCATCGTGCCATGGGGGGGCGGTGGCCCGGGATTTCGCCGCCCTCAGTCGTTAGTCGTTGAGGGAATCTTCGCCGGCGGGGGGTTCCGCCTCCGCGGGGATTTCTTGCAGCGGTTCTTGCCATTCGCCCTCGCTCATGGCGGTTTCGTCGTAGTCCAGATCGTCTGGTTCGATGTCGTCGAAGGGGCCGGTCCAGTTCTCCGGCGGCTCGATGGGTTCCAGGGGCAGGCTGTACCAGTCCTCCAGATCCAGCTCTTCCACGTCACCGTCGAAGTGTTGGATCTCCACTGTTCCTTCATCGGCGTTCACCGCCACCACCATGAACTCCTGGCCCTTGTCCAGATGGCGGTACCACTGGTCTTCCACCGGTTCCACCGTCTCGCCCGGCAGCAACTCGGGGGGAAGGTCGTCTTCGTCCACTTCCACCATGATCGCTCTCCTGTCTCGCGGCCTGATTCGTGTAGAGTGTAGTCCAGGAATCGGCACACGCCGGAGGGGGGCATGGACTACGTCGCGCAATATGGGCTGTTTCTCGCCAAGGTCGTCACCGGAGTGGCGGCGTTGTTGTTCATCGTCTGGTTTTTGGGGCGTCAGAAAGAGGCGGGACGACGGGAGGGTCGTCTGGAGGTGCGTCCCCTGAACCGGCATTATCAACGGTTACAGCAGGCCTTGGCGCGCCGGGAATCCGGGGCAGGCGATTGGCGTGCCTGCCTGGATCGGTGGCGCCGGCGCCGGGAGGAGCGCCGACGGGAGGCGGAAAAGGTGCACAGTGAGGCGAAGCGCCCGCGGTTGTTCATACTGGACTTCTCGGGGGATCTGCGGGCCAGCGCGGTGGATGCCTTGCGGGAGGAGGTGAGCGCGGTCATCCAGGCGGCGGAGCAGGGCGATGAGGTGCTGCTGCGTCTGGAGAGCGCCGGCGGGATGGTGAATGCCTACGGTCTGGCCGCCTCCCAACTGGAACGCCTGCGCCGGGCCGAGATTCCCCTCACCGTGGCGGTGGACAAGGTGGCCGCCAGCGGCGGTTACATGATGGCCTGCGTGGGGGAACGGATCATCGCTGCCCCCTTCGCCGCCGTGGGATCCATCGGAGTGGTGGCTCAGCTACCCAATCTGCACCGTTTCCTGGAGCGCCACGACATCGACTTCGAGCAATTCACCGCCGGCGAGTACAAACGCACCGTCACCGTCTTCGGTGAGAATACCCCGGCGGCCAAGGCCAAGTTCCAGAAGGAGCTGGAGACGGTCCATGACCACTTCAAGACCTTCGTCAGCCGCCATCGTCCCCAGTTGGAGTTGGAGCGGGTGGCCACCGGCGAGGTGTGGCTGGGGGAGGAGGCCCTCACCCTCGGCCTGGTGGACGAGATCGGGACCTCGGATGATTTCCTCCTGGCCCGCCGCGACAGCCACACGCTGCTGGCGCTGAGTTACCACACACCGCGGCAGAGGCGCCGGCCGTGGGACCTGCGCGGTCTGTGGGGGCGGCTGGCCGCGTTGCTCAGGGCCGGCTGAGCAGGTAGACCCGTTCCTCCAGGCGGGTGAGGCCGCGTTCGCGGAACAGCGCGTTCTCGGCCAAGGCGTCGTA
>JALSHN010000375.1 GCA_026982215.1 Gammaproteobacteria bacterium | reverse complement strand
GGCGGGGAAGGTGAGGCGGTAGAGGTCGGTGTCGCCGGGGGCGGCGATGGCGCCGAGGAGTTGCAGGCCGCCGTCGAGGGTGCCGAGAGATTCGGCGTCTTGCAGGGTGTCGTTGAGACCGGCCCGGGGTTGGGGCTGGGATTCCAGTTCCACTCGGGTGGGCCAGGCTTGTATTTGTGGGTCCAACGGTGCGGCATCGCGGGCGTCGTCGACGCCGTCGCCATCGCTGTCGGGATCGAGGGCGTCGGGGGTGCCGTCAGCATCGAAATCGTCAGCAGGGGGGACCCATGGGGACGCGCCATTGGCCTGTTGCAGCAGGACGGTGATCTGTTTGTGGTCGCGGTCGCCACGGCGGTTCGTCACTTCCAGTTGCAGCCGGTAGCGACCGGGGCGGTTGGCGGCGAAGGTGGTCACCGGGCGGTCGGGCTGGTGGATGCGCCAGGCCAGGGGGGAGTCACCCTCGGGGGCCTCCATCAGCGACCAGCGAAAACGCACGCCGATGCTGGCACGGGCGTCCAGCACTGCCCGCTGCCAGGGTTCGGGGCGTTCGACGTCCTGGCTGATCCAGCCCAGCACCGGGTCGCTCATCACTCGGGCCTGGGGGAGGACATCGGGAAGACCGACACGGGCGCCGTCGATGCCGCCACCGCCACAGGCAGTGAGCACAAGAAGGCCAACCAGAAGGAAGGGGGCGGATCGCATGGGGGCACGCTTTGTTTTGGTGGTTCAATTTATCACGGCGGCCCCTCGTCCGTGCAGGGTGTGGGGTTTTGCCTACACAAAAAAAAAGCGCGGTGTCTCCACCGCGCTCTTCCCGTCCTTGGGAGGGGAGCTCCTTGGGGGTCATTGGTCCAGGCTGTTGGTGCGGGCGTAGCCGTCGATCACCAGGCCGCCCCATTGTCCCCGACCGGAGAAGTCGGTGGGGTCGCCGATGATCTGTCCGGAGGAGAGGTCGAAATCCACCGCGGACATGATCACCGGCATCTCGGCGGTGCCTTGGACGTCGATCTGGGCGCCGCGGGTGATGCGGATGCCGGCCTTCTCACCGGCGTCGGCGAAGATCATGGTGCCGGCTTGGATGACCAGACGGGTGGCGTCGGCATCGGCCTTGACCCGGTCGCGCACGCCGCCGTTGCCCACCTTGATGTAGTCGGTGAGGACGTAGACGTGGCGGTTGTCCAGGGTATAGGTGACGTCACCGGTGAGGTGCTGATCGAGCAGACAGACCGGGAAGGTCTTGCCAAAGATGGTCACCGTGGTCTTTTCCCCCTCGGAGGTGCCGGCGGGGCAGTCGCTGGTGTCGGCCGCGGGGGTGATGGTGCCGTTTTCGATCTCCGCCTGCAGCGGATGGAAGTCGACGTTCTTGAGGCTGCCGGCGTCCCCGGCCAGGTGCACGGTCCAGCCGTCCCACCACGGGGTGGCGCTGTTGGGGTCCACGGCGCCGATGTAGGCATTGTCGTCCACGCCAGTGGGCAAGGAGCCGGCGGGGATGGGGGCGCCGGTGATGGCCAGGGTGGTGGGATCGACGTTCACTGGGTTCGTGGAGACGTCATAGTTGCTGCTGGCCTTGAAGTCGGTCTGGTAGGAATCGCTGTCGGCGACCAGCTCGTTGCTGCTGTTGCACACCACGTCGGTGAGGGCGAGGGTGGCGGGGAGCATGTCGTCGACGTCGAAGCAGCCGCCCTCGAAGCCCTGGGTGGCGTTGGGGTCGTCCACGAAGGCGGAGCGGTAGATGTGGCCGGCGAAACCGCGGCGGAACAGGGCGCCCATGGTGGTCTTGGAGGACTTGCCCTGGTTGCCGAGGATGGTGATGTTCACCAGTTTGGGGGCGGTGAGGGGCTCGGCGGTGTTGGAGGGGCCGGCGTTGTCGGCCTCGATGCCGCGATCGCCGTCGTTGTCGCCCATGCGGACGATGGCGTACTGGATGGTGCCGCGGTAGCCGTCGTCGAAGTCCAGGCCGTCGTCGTCGGGGCTGTTGATCACCAGGTGGTCGAGGTTGACGGTGCCGCCGAACCATTCGATGCCGTCGTCTTCGGAGCCGAGCACCTGGACGTGGCTGATGGTGGTGCCGGAGCCCACCCCTTCCAGGGTGAGGCCTTGGAGCTCGGCGTCGGGACGGAAGGCGACGCCGGATTCGGCGATGACCAGGTATTTCACGCTGCCGCTGCTGTCTGTATCGTCGTTACCACCGAAATAGACCTCGGTATCGGTGGACGGGGCGGCTTCTGAGGCGATTTCATAGGGAACGGTGACGCCGGTGGCGGTGCTGGTGCCGTTGTCGTCTTGGCAGCCGCTCAAGGCAACGATCACGCTGCTCACGGCGCCGGCCAGGATGGAACGCTGGAAGGTCATGGTTTCACTCCTTGGTGTGAAGTTTTGTCTCGATTCTTGGAGATTTGCCGATAAATCATTCGATGATCGGCCGAACTCCGTTCGACGACGCCATCCTAGCCGGGTAAAACTACGGTTTTATGGATCCTTTATGACGGTTTGATTTCAGCTCAGTGCAACGTCCAGGAAAGGCTGAGGGAGAGGCTGCGACCGGTGCGCCAGGCCCGCTCGACGAGGCCGGCCCCGAGGTAGCGTTGTTCACTGTCCAGGAGGTTGGCGGCCTTGAGTTTGGCCTTCAGGTCGCGGCGTGCCTGCCAGCTCCAGGTGGCGGAGAGGTCGGTGTAGGGCTGGCGGTAGATGTCGGGCAGGCCTTGGACACCGGCCTTGTCCAGCCGCTGGCCGACGCGGTTGAGGTTCACGGCCAGGTCGTGCCGCTCGCCGTCGTAGATCAGTTGCAGGTTGAGCAGGTAGTCGGCCTGGCCCTGGAGGGGTCGGTCTTCGGAGGTGGCCAGGCTGCCGGGGGCGAGCCGGACCCGGGAGTTCATCAGGGTGAGGTTGGCCTGGAGGGTGAGGCCGTCCAGGCCCCGCAGCCGGGGGAGGTCGCGGCGGATGCCAGCCTCCAGGCCATAGGCGGTGGCCCCCTGGGCGTTCTGGAAGGTGATCTGCTGGCCACCGCCGGCCACGGGGACGAAGGCGCGTTCGATGGGGCGGGTGTAGTCGCGCAGGAAGATCCCGACATTGAGGCTTTCGCGGTTGGAGGGGTACCACTCCCAGCGCAGATCGTAGTTGCCGATGGCGGCGGGCTGGAGCTTGGGGTTGCCGATGTAGGCCTCGCCGTTGTCGGGGTCGTAGAAGAGGGTGGCGGAGAGTTCCACCAGTTCGGGCCGGGCCACGGTGGTGCTGTAGGCGGCGCGCAGTTGTTGTTTGGGGCCGAGAAAGAAGGTGGCGGAGAGGGCGGGGAGGGTGTCGGTGCGCTGGAAGCCGCCTTCGATGCGGTCCCGACCCCGGGAGCTGGTGGTGAAGGTCTCCACCCGGTAGTCGGCCTGTTCCAGGCGGACACCGCCCACCAGCCGCAGCCGCTGGGGGATCTCCAGGTCGGCCATCAGGTAGTGGCCCTGGATGCGGGCGCTGGCACGGTAGTCGTCGTTGGATTGGGTGTCGTCGGCAAAGTCGATGCCCTGGCCGATGTTTCCAGGGGCGAGGATGGATTCCACCGGGGCGCTGAGGTCGAGGTCGCTACCACTGGGTTCGAAGCGGTAACGGGCGGTGTCGGAGAGGCGGTCCTGACGGGAGGTGGCCAGGCCGGCCTTGAGCTTCACACGCAGTCGATCCTTCTCCAGGAGGGCATGGCCGAGGTCGAGGCCGGCGCTGTCCACTCGGTCGTCCACCCGGTTGTAGAGCCGCTGGACGCCGCTTTCTTCGTAGAGCACGAAGCGGCCATCGGGGAGGCGCTGGTAGCTGTAGCTGCGCCGGTCGGGGGCGTCGCGGCGCCCACGGGCGCTGAGCAACCGCCACTGGAGGGTGGCTCGGCCCAGTTCGTGGCGGCCACGGAGTTGGTGCAGCCGCAGTTGGCGTTGGTTCCAGTCCAGCAGGTAGTTGCGTTCGTAACGGTCGTCGCTGGTGCGATCCAGGCCCTCGCTGATCTGGGTGCGTTTGTCGGTGTCGCGGATGAAGAAGTTGTTGAGGGTGAGACGGTGGTGATCCCATTCGCCGCCCAGCACCACCAGACCGCCGAGGTTGATCTGGGTGTTGCTGCGCCGCTTGGTGAAGTCGTTGAGAATGGCCACTTGCTCGGGGCCGGTGAGGTAGAGGTCACGGTCGATCTCTTCCCGGTAGCGGTAACTGCGCTTCCAGGAGAGGCCGGCCAGGGCCCCGAAGCGACCCCAGCGGCTGTCCAGGCGGGTGCCGGCGCTGGCATTGATCCCGTGATCCAGGGGCAGGGTGGCCTCTCGGACGTCGTAGATGTCGGGAAAGGCCCGCCCCAGTTCGGCACGCCGTTCGGGGGGGAGGCCGTTGAGGTTGACCGTGCCGCCTTGGCTGGCCGCCTCCACCGGGGCGGGGATGGCTCGGGTGCCGTCGTCGGCCCCCAACCAGTCGCGCCCGCCGCCGGGGTAGTCCAGGCCGGAGGCAAGGCTGCTCTGGCCGTTGTAGCCGGTGCTCATTCCCACGCGGGCGAAGGGGGTCTCGGGGAGGCCGCGGAGGGAGAGGTCCACCAGCCCGCCGGCGAAGTCGCCGGGTCGGTCGGGGGAGTAGGTCTTCTGGACGCTGACCCCGGCGAGGACGTTGGTGGGAAAGAGGTCCAGGGGCACCACCCGGCGGATGGGGTCGGGGCTGGGCAGGGGGGAGCCGTCCAGCAGGGTGAGGGTGTAGCGGGAGGGCTGACCGCGGATGATGACGTAACGCCCACCCTCGATGGTGAGCCCGGTGACCCGCTTCAGAGCCCCGGCGGCGTTGGAATCACCGGCACGGCTCATCTGTTCGGCGCCGAGGACGTCGGTGACCTCGGCGCTCTCCCGCATGGCGTCCACCACCGCGGCGACGCTGCCCTGGATGTGGGGGGCGAGGACCACGAAGTCGTCCAGTTCGACCCCGGCGGGGGTGAGGGTGAGTTCCAGGGTGGTCTCACCATTGGCGGGGATGTTCACCCCCTCGCGGGTGAGGCTGGCATAGCGGGGATGGATGACGGAGAGGGTGTGACGACCGGCGGGGGCATCGAGTTGGAAGCGCCCCTGGGGGTCGCTGACCACGGGGGTGGTGCTCCCGGAGAGGAACAGGCGGGCCCCGGCGATGGGACGGCCGTCCTCGGCGGATCGCAGGGTGCCGGTGAGCCGGCCGGTGGCCTGAGGCTCCTGCTCGGTTCCGGGGGATTCGCCAGGCTGGCCTCCGGCCTGTTCGATGTCCAGCCGCAGGCCGTGGTCGTCCAGAGAGGCGATGAGCTGGATGTCGTCGCCGGGGGCGGCGTGGAGATGGCCTTGGCCGAGGTGCTCACCCCGACGCCGAAACTCGAGCCGGTGGTCCCCGGCTGGCAACCGGGCCACCACCACGCCGTCTGGCGAGGTCACCGCCCAGGGGCGGCCGTCCAGGTGGATCTCCACGCCCTCGGCGGGGCGGCCGTGATCGAAAACATAGAGGGCGATGGCCGCCGAGGGCTCGCTTTTGGCGGCGAACACCGGCCCGGCGAGCAGGATCAGCAACCAGGCCCACAGGGGAGGCGTCACAGGCATGCCAGTCGATCCTCCCGGCAACGGGCCAGGGCGGCGCGCAGTGCGGTGGCCTTACGGAACCAGGTGGGGTCTTGGATGCCCACCAGGGTTGCTTCGGCCGCGTCGAGACGGCGGGTCTTGAAGTCGGCGTAGGCGAGGGCGTAGCGCACGGCGTCGTCTTGCAACAGGTGCAGACGTCTGAGGCCATCGGCCATGGCAGCGGCCTGTTCGAAGCGCCCCAGCTCCAACAACAGCCCGAGCCGCTGGCGCATCTTGGCCCGCTGGTCGAGGACACCCATGTTGAGGAACAGGGCCTGATAGGGTCGCCCGGCCCGGCGGTAGAGTTCGGCGGCCTCGGCGAGGTGCTCGGGCCGGAGGTAGGCGGCGCGCCGGTAGAGCTCGGCGGCGGTGAGGGTCTGACCACGCTGCAGGTAGACCTGGCCCAGCAGGCGCAACAGGGCGGCATCCCGGGGGTAACGCAACCGGGCTTCCTCCAGGAGGATCGCCGCCTCGTCCAGGGCCTGGGCCCGGCGCAGGGCCTCGGCGACGGCCAGGTAGTCCCGCGGTCCCTGGGCGAGGCGTTGGAGATAACGGGTGCCCAGTTCCGCCGCCTGGCGGTAGAGCCCCAGTTCCAGCAACCAAGCCAGGCGCTGACGGGGAAATCGGGGGTCGTCGGGGTGATCGCGCTCGGCTCGGCTCAGGGCTTGCCAGGCCGCCTCCCGCCGGCCCACCGCCCACAGCGACTGGCCGCGGATGAGTTGGAGGGCGGGGTAGCGGGGCAGCGCTGACTCGGCATGACTCAGATAGTCCAGGGTGGCGGCATGGTCCTCCAGCCGATAGGCCGCCTGGGCGAGGTAGAGGTACAGCAGCGGCCGCGGGGACTCCCCCCGTTCCCGGGCCGCGGCCAGGGCGCGCTCCAGCGCCTCCCGGGCCGCGGCATAGTCGCCCAGGCGCAGATGGGCGAGCCCTTCGAGGGTGCGGTAGCGTACGGGATCCACCCCCGTGTCCTCGGGGTCTTGAGCGGCCAGGGCCTGGAGGGCCCGCTGGGGATGGCCGTCGCGCAGCAGCAGGGCGGCCAGGGCCACGGCATCCACCGGGGCGGTCTGGGCGGCCGGCAGGGGAGCGGCACAGAGCAGGGCACAGAGGAACAGCAGGCGTCTCATCACTTCAACCCAGCTGAAAACGGATGCGTTGGCGGGCCCAGACCCGCACTGGCTTGCCTTGGTAGCGGGCCGGCTGGAAGCGCCAGCGGCGCACGGCCTCTTGGGCGGCCCGTTCGAACAGGCCGGCGGGCTGGGCCGATTCCACTCGCACCTCGCTCACCCGGCCGTCGGTCTCCACCAACAGGCTGAGTACCACCTCGCCGGTGACGCCCTTGGCGCGCGCCTTGGGGGGATAGGAGGGGGGGACGCGGTGGACCGCCCGGGGAGGGATGTCCACCGTGTCGGCGGTCATCACCACCGCCTCGTCATCGCCCAGGAGGTCCTGATCGTCGCCGTCCAGTTCACCGGGGTCGATCGTCCCCAGGCCGACGTCGATCCCGCTCAGTCCGGCCCCCAGGGCGGCCAGGGGGGGCGGCGGGGCGGTGGTGGGCTTGGGACGGGGCCGCGGCTTGGGGCGGGGGGCCGTCTTCGGCGCCGGCGGTGGCGGCGGGGCCACGGTGATGGGGCTGGCCGAGGACCTCGCCGCCGGGGTGGGGGGGGCGATGTCGTTCATGTAGGCCAGGCCGATGAGGACGAAGGCGGTGCCGCCGATCATCCACGCCAAGCCGTTCAGGCGGGCCTGTAGTGACAGGGGCGGGCGGGCGATCACGCACCGGCCTCCTTCTCGGTGGCCACCGCCACGCCCTTGGCCCCGGCCAGGCGGCACTGGTCCACCACCTCCACCAGTTTCCCGGCGGGCACCCGGGAGTCGGCCACCACCAGCACGCTCTTGTCGCTCATGGTCGCCAGGCGGTCGCGCAGGCGGGACTGGATCATCCAGGTGCGCACCGGCTGGCCGTCCACATAGGCCTGGCCGCGGGCGTCCACGTACACCCGCAGGGCCTTGGTGGAGCTGGGCTCGGCACTGGCCGCGGCGGGACGCTCGATGTCCACGTCCATGTCCTTGACGAAGGTGGAGCTCACCATGAAGAAAATCAGCAGGATGAACACCATGTCGATGAGCGGCGAGATGTCGATGTGTTGCTGTTGATCGCTGCGGAAACGACGTCGCATGGCGGGACCTCCCGATCAGGCCTTGACTTGGCCGCTGCAGATCAAGTCCTTGATCTGGGCCAGTTCGCGTTGAATGTGCTGTTCCCGGCGGTCGAGGATCCGCCCCACCACCAGCCCGGGGATGGCCACCGCCAGCCCCATCTGGGTGGTCACCAGGGCCTGGGCGATGCCGCCGGCGATGCCACCACCCTGACGGAACAGGGCCTGGCTCCCCAGGGAGTCGAAGGTCTCGATCATCCCCATCACCGTCCCCAACAGGCCCAGCAGCGGCGCGGCGCCCACCAGGGTGAGCACGGTACGGCGATAGCGGCCAGCCACGACCTCCAGGTCGGCCAGGGCATCTTCCAGGTGGTGACGCAGGTGAGGCGGGTTCAAGGCGGCCACCGCCAGGGCCCGCTGTGCCGCCCGGTCCACCAGCCCCCGGGGGGAACGACCCTGACCCCGGGCGTAACGCTCCAAGATGCGCCGCACCGAGCGGGGCGAGCCGCGCCGCAATACCACCGCCCGGTATCCGAGGGCGTACCAAAGAGCCAGTGAGATCCCCAGCAGGGGCAGCATCACCGGCCCACCGGAATCAAGAAGCCGCCAGACGTCGTTCCACATGCCGGCTCCCTCCCAGGGCGCGCTTGCTGTCTTCGTGACGATTGGTGATGTGCAGGGCGGAGCGCTCCAGGTCGCGCTTGATGGCCTCCGACCAACCCGAGAGCAGGCTGCCCAGGATCAATACCGGGATGGCCACCACCAGCCCCAGCTCGGTGGTCACCAGGGCTTCGGAGATCCCTCCGGAGAGCAGCTTGGGATCGCCGGTGCCGAATTCGGTGATGACGTCGAAGGTGGCGATCATCCCAGTGACGGTGCCAAGCAGGCCGAGCAGCGGCGAGACGGCGGCGATCACCAGCAGGAAGCTGCCGAAGCGGTCCAGGTGGACGCTCTCGTGGAGGATGGCCTCGCTGATGATGTCGTCCTGGTGTTCGCGGTCGCGATCGAGGTTACGCAGGGCGGCGGCCAGCACCCGCCCGGCGGCGCTGCGGCTGCGTTCACACAGGGCCAGCGCCTCCTGGGCGTTGCCCTGGGCCACCTGCTCGGCCACTGCGGCGGTGAGGGACTGATTGCGGCTGCCGGCCCGATAGAGAAAGGCCATCCGGGCGAACACCAGCACCACCGCCAGGGCACCCAGGGCCACGATCACCCAGGCGATGACGCCGCCGGACTCGATCACTTCCGTCAGACTCTTCTCGCCGCTCTCGGGGGCCGCTGTGAGCCGGCGGTCGAGGAGGAACAGGGCCAGGGTCCGTGGCCATTGACCGGCGGCCAGGGCCTGGGCAGTGGTGGCACCCGCCTCGTCCGGCCACAACTGCCAATGCCCCTCTCCGGCAGGGACGAGGGCACCCGCCCCCTCGGGAGAAATCCCATAGGCGGCCATGGCCCCCAGGCGGATGATCTGCCCCTCCACCCGGCTGCCGTCGGCAAGAAAGAAGGCCCCCGACTCACGGTGCAGCCGGGTCATGTCGCCCAGCCAGCCATTGGCGGCGATGAACAGGGCCGCCAGCCGTCGGGCCGGGTCGGTGGCCTCGTGTTCGGGAAGACGGTAATCGGCGGCCAGGGTCTGACGGGCCTGATCGATGATCG
>JALSHN010000374.1 GCA_026982215.1 Gammaproteobacteria bacterium | reverse complement strand
GGGGCGGCGGGCAGCAGCGGCGTCCCGCTGCCGGCCGTCCGGTGCCTGACGGGGATTCAGGGTGTGGACATGGGCCTTGCCCACGAACAGCTCCCCATCCACCCGACCACCGTCGTGGATCTTGAGGCGGGCGGTACGTACCCAGCCCTGGATGCGGCCGCGCGCCCCCACCACGATCTGGCAGCCCGCCACCACCGAGCCGATCACCAGCCCGTCCACGAAGACGATGGGGGCCTCCGCCTCCCCCTCCCAGACGCCGCGGGGTCCGATGGTGAGAATCCCTTCCACCGAACCGCGACCCTTGAAACGGCCGTGATGGACCAGGTTGCCTTTCAAGTGCAGCTCGCCTTCGAGGAAGGCATCGGCGGCGAACGTGGTCACCGTGCAGGAGCGCATCTTCATCGGTCTTCCCTTCCCTAGTGGACCTGGCCCCATTCTAGCGCTTCGGGGTAGTGCCTGCACAAGCCCGAAAAATCCGTTATCTTGCCCGGGAAGCTCAAGAAAGAAATGGAGAGAGGTGAGCCATGAAACTGGAGCAGGTCCGTATCGGCATCGTCACCGTGTCCGATCGCGCCAGCCGCGGCGAATACCAAGACCGGGGCGGTCCGGCGATCCACCAATGGTTGCAACGGGCATTGATCAACCCCTGGGAGGCGGTTGCCCGCCTGGTCCCCGATGAGCGGGATCGCCTGGAGGCCGCATTGGTGGAACTGGCCGACGTGGCCGGTTGCGCCCTCATCGTCACCACCGGTGGTACCGGGCCGGCCCCTCGGGACATTACCCCCGAGGCCACCGAGGCGGTGTGCGACAAGATGCTCCCGGGGTTCGGCGAGCGCATGCGGGCCGAGTCCCTCAAGGTGGTGCCCACCGCCATTCTCTCCCGTCAGACGGCGGGGGTACGTGGGGCCTCGCTGATCGTCAATCTCCCCGGCAAGCCCTCGGCCATCGCCGACTGTCTGGATGCGGTCTTCCCTGCCATTCCTTACTGTATCGATCTCATCGGCGGCCCGTGGATCGAGACTCGCGCCGAGGTGGTGCAGAGTTTCCGTCCCAAGCACGCCCTGCTCAAGCGTCAAACCCTGGAAGAAGAGGCGTAACACCGTTTCAGCGCCGGTGGGGTGATCAGGGTGGTGATGATCACCAGCAACACCACCGAGGCGAACAGGGCGTCGTCGATCACCCCCAGACCCTTGCCGATGGAGGCGAAGATCAGCCCCACTTCACCGCGGGGCATCATTCCCAGACCGATGGCCCAGCGATTGGCCGGGGCCGCCGCCCCCCATCCCGAGGCCAGCTTGCCCACCACCGCCGCCAGCAGCAGGCCCAGGGCCAGCAACACCACCTGGAGATCCAGAAAGGTCTCCACCTTCACTTGGATCCCCATGAGCACGAAGAACACCGGTGCGAGCACGGCCTCCAAGGGGGCAACCAGTTCCTGGATGGAAAACGGCCGTTGTCCCCCGCCGCGTTCGTGCCAGGCCTGGAAGTAACCGTCGTGGAGGATCACGCCGGCGGCGAAGGCCCCGACGATGGTGGCCAGGCCGGCGAGGTTGGCCAACCAGGCCAGCAGCATCACGAACAGAAACGATACGAACAACTTGGCCTCCACCAGGGCCATACGCCGCATCAGGTGGATCACCGCGCGCAGGAACGCCGGCCCCAGCCACAGGGCGCCAGCGAGGAACAGCGCCGCCTTGAGCACCGTCTCACTGATGTGTCCCAGATCCAGCCCGCCGGTGACCACGATCCCCGAGACGATGGTGAGGATCACCAGCCCGAGCACGTCGTCCATCACCGCTGCCCCGAGGATCACATGGGCCTCGGGCGAGCGGTGCTGATTCAAATCACGCAGCACCCGGGCGGTGATGCCCACACTGGTGGCGCACAAGGCGGCGGCGATGAACAGATCGGTGTCGAGGGATTTCTCCGGCAGCAAGACCAGGGCGGTGGCGAAACCCAGGACGAAGGGGGCTGCGACCCCGATCAGCGCCACCCGCACCGAGTCGCTGCCGACACGACGCAATTCCTGCAGGCTGGTCTCCAGCCCGACGAGAAACAACATGAAAATCACGCCATACCGTGAGAACAGGTCGACGGCCTGGACCACGTGGAGGATGTCCGCACCCCCCGGCCCCTGGAGGATGGCGAGTATCTCACCGGCCTTGTCGGCGGGCAGCACTTCGGCGGCGGCCGCTTCCCAGCTCTGTCCGGCCAGGGCACGCTCGACGATGTCGAACACCGCCGTGCCCTCCCGCAACACGGTGATGAAATCCACCCCGAAGAAATACAGCAAATTCCCCAGCAGTATCCCCATGATCAGCTCGCCCATCACCGAGGGTTGGCCCAGGCGGCGAGCCAGATAACGTCCCAGCAGGGCGAAGGCGATGATCAGGGTGACACCGAGGATCACCGGCGCAATGGGATCGCCCGTGCCGGCGGCCCAGGCGGGCAAGGGAAACCACAGCGCGACCACGATCACGAGGGAACGGGACATGGGGCGTTCATCCAATGCATGGAATTCTTGGATACTATGCCTCGCCGAAAGACGAAGGAAAGGAGCCAGTGTGTCGAGTGAACATCTCTATGGCCACGCCGCGGCCATCATCGCCCTCTCCAGTCCGGAAGACAAAGTGAGGGCCAGCTTGGAGGCCGCTGCGGCCTGGCGTGCGGGGGAACTCACCATCCCGCCGCAGGCCCCGCCGCCCAAACCGATCGCTGAGCCGGGCCGGCCACCGCGGCCGCGTCTGGTGCCGCCCCGACATGTGCCGCGGCGTGACATCGGCAGTGCCGAAGGGTTTGCCGCCTTTCTCCATGCGTTGGCCCACATCGAGTTCAATGCCATCAATCTGGCGTGGGATGCGGTCTATCGCTTTCGGGGACTGCCGCGGGAATATTATGACGATTGGGTTCGGGTGGCGGAAGAAGAAGCCCTGCATTTCAAGATGTTGAAGGATCATCTTGAAGAGATTGGTTATGAATACGGCGCCTTCGATGCCCACGATGGCCTGTGGCAGGCGGCGGTGGAGACGGCGCACGATCCCCTGCTGCGCATGGCCATCGTCCCCCGGGGGCTGGAGGCCCGTGGCCTGGATGCCGGGCCGCGTCTGTTGGCCAAGATCCGCCGTCGGGGTGATAACAGGGCCTTGGCGATCATGGAGCGCATCGTGCGGGAAGAGGAGGGGCACGTATTGGTGGGAAGCCGCTGGTTCCGTCACCTGTGCCGCGAGCGTGGCCTGGATCCGCGGGATACGTTCGTCGAGATCCATTCCCGCAGCAGTTGGCGCCCCAAACCGCCCTTCAATCGCGAGGCACGGCTGCGGGCCGGTTTCGATGAAGCGGAATTGCGCTGGTTGGAGAAAGGCGATGGTGATTGAGCGGTGTCTGGTTCGTTGTGGGGGGGCCTTGCTGGCCGCGGTGCTCGGCGGCTGTGCCACGGTGCCGCCGTCACCGACGGTGGAGCAAGAGGGGGTGTTGCTGGAGTATTTGGTGGTGGAGCAGGGGCGCGAGCGCGGGCGGCTGCGCCTGTTGATCACCCCGGATTGGCTGCGCGTGGACAACGGTGTCGGCGGTGAGGGTTATTGGGTGGTGGATCGCCGGCAGCGGCGGGTCTATGGGGTGGGCAGGAAGGAGGCGGTGCGGTCGCCGCGGCGACTGCCGGAAGCGCCGGCGCCGGTCGCTTGGTCGTTGCAACGTTCCCCCAGCCTGGCGCTTACCCAGGGGCGCGGAGGGCGGGCGGAGCATCTCCGTTGGCGTCAGGAGGGGGTGGATTGTTTCGAGGCCGTGGTGTTGCCGCAGGCCGTCCCCTGGGTGCGTAGTGCCTTGATGGAGGTGCGCCTGCTGCAAACGACGGTGCCGTGGGAGCGAGATCTGGCGGCGCCCTGTGGCGAGGCCCTCACCGCGGACCCGTTGGCGCCATTCCGAGAGGGGGTGCCGCTGCGGTTGTGGAATGGGGCGGGGCAGGGTTGGTTCTTGCAGGATCATCGCCAGGGGATTCTGTTTCCTCCCGTGGTGTTTTCTGTGGAAAAACAGTAAGTTTTTGTTGTTTTTTGATAAAAGCTGTAGCTCGTGAAACCTTTTTGTTGTTCCCGGAGCCGACGGGGAAGGGCGGTGCGGTTCAACGGAGGGGGAGGAGGTGGCGCAGTAGCAGTTGGACGCTGCGCAGCCCTTGGTAGTCGTTGATCTCCAGTTGGAACACGGCGTGCACCCATGTACCTTCGGGGGCGATGTCGTCGCTGTGGTGGTCGCGGTAACGGAATAGGATCGCCGAGAGCGGGGGACCGCCCCGGTGGTGTTGCAAGGTGAGCTTGAGGTGCTGTTCTTTCAGCACCCGGCGTTGGCAGACCTGGAAACGGTCGTCGAACAGCGGTTCGGGGAAACCCTGGCCCCACGGGCCCCCGCGGCGGAGTGCCTCGGCGTTTTCCAGGGTGAGCTCCTCCGGGGCCACCGGCCCGTCGCTTTCGATGAGGCCGCCGAGGGCCTCGGGAGGGAGGCGGCGGCGGATCTCGGCATCGAAGGCGGCGCGAAAGTCGTCCAGACGGGAGCGGGGGAGGGCGAGGCCGGCGGCCATGGCGTGGCCGCCGAATTTGTGCAGCAAGCCGGGATGGCGGGTGGCCACGGCATCGAGGGCGTCGCGGATGTGTACCCCGGGGACCGAGCGGGCAGAACCCTTGAGTTCTTCGCCCTCGCCGGGGGCGAAGGCGATCACCGGTCGGTGGAAACGCTCTTTGATGCGCGAGGCGAGGATGCCGATGACGCCTTGGTGCCACTGAGGGTCGAACAGGCAAAGGCCGAAGGGGAGTTCACCTTCGAGGCCGAGACGCGCCAACTGTCGTTCGGCATCGGCGCGCATGTCGTCTTCCAGGTCGCGGCGGCGGCGGTTGAGTTGGTCCAGCCGCTGCGCCAGGGGGCGGGCGCTTTCCAGGTCGGGGGCCAGCAGGCAGCGGATGCCGAGACTCATGTCGTCCAGGCGGCCGGCGGCGTTGAGGCGAGGACCGACCACGAAACCGAAGTCGGCTGCTTGGAGGCGACGGTGGTCACGTCCGCCGGCCTCCAGCAGGGCAAGGATGCCGGGGCTGCAGCGGCCGGCGCGGACCCGCTTGAGACCCTGGCTCACCAGAATGCGGTTGTTGCGGTCCAGGGGGACGACGTCGGCCACCGTGCCCAGGGCCACCAAGTCCAGCAGCTCGCCGAGTGCGGGGTCGGGGAGGCCGCGGCGTTGGAACCAGCCGTCTCGACGCAGACGGGCACGGAGGGCGGCGAGGAGGTAGAAGACAACGCCGACGCCGGCGAGGTGTTTGGAGGGAAAGTCGTCCCCGGGCTGGTTGGGGTTGACGATGGCGGCGGCTTCGGGGAGGTGTTCACCGGCCAAGTGGTGGTCGGTGATCACTACCTCCATGCCCAGCCGTCCGGCATGGGCGACACCGTCGAGGCTGGCGATGCCGTTGTCCACCGTGAGCAGCAGTCGTGGATCCTGGCGGGCGGCTTCCTCGACGATGGCGGGGGTGAGGCCGTAGCCGTGGCGGAAGCGGTCGGGAACCAGGAAATCCACCCGCGCCCCCATGGCGCGCAGGCCCTTGACTGCCACCGCCGAGGCGGTGGCGCCGTCGGCGTCGAAGTCACCGATGACGAGGATGGGTTCGTCGTTTTCCAGGGCGCGTTGCAGCCGCTTCACCGCATTTTCAATGCCCTTGAGGTGGTGATAGGGCAGCAGGTGCGCGAGGCCGTCGTCCAGTTGCACGGGATCGTCGATGCCGCGGTGGGCGTACACCCGGGCCAGCAGGGGCGGGAGGCCGGGCAAGGGTGGGCAGCGGGGCTGACGCCGCTGAATGCGCGGGGTGGAGAGGGCCATCGGGACTGGGGGTTCTGGGCGGTTCATGGGGCCTCGATGAGGACGCGGGTGCCGGGGGTGGCCCAGGGGTAGAGCTCCAGCAGGTGGGCGTTGCGCATTTTGATGCAGCCGTGGGAGGAGGGGAGGCCCATGGGGTGCTCGTCGGGGCAACCGTGGATGTAGATGTAGCGGCGTTGGGTGTCCACGGTGCCGCCACGGTTGCGCCCGCGTTCGAGTCCGCAGAGCCAGAGGATGCGAGTGAGGATCCAGTCGCGCTCGGGTTGGGCGTGCCCCAGTTCGGGGGTGTAGAGCTCGCCGGTGGGGCGGCGGCCGATGAAGACGGTATTCACCGGGCAGCCATCACCGATGCGGGCGCGGACATAGTGCCAGCCACGGGGGGTGCGTTCGCTGCCCATTCGCTCACCGACGCCACGCCGGGCACTGGCGATGGGGTAGCTGCCCAGTGGCCGGCCACGTTCCCAGCGGGTGAGCCGTTGGGCGGCGATGTCGATGTGGATCAGACGGGTGCTGCTCATGGAGCGGGTTCCTTGCGTGCGTGGACCAGGCCGTCGTAGGCGCCGTCAGGGCTGAGCCGATAGCCGCGGACTGCGGGCCCCATGGCCACCAGGTTGTCTTCGTACCATAGGGGGACGTAGGGCAGATCGCGGTGGATGATGCGCTGGATGCGGCGGTAGATCCGCGCCTGGCGTTCCAGGTCGGGCTCCCCCTCGGCCTGCTCGATGAGGCGGTCCACTTCCGGGTTGCGATAACGGCCGCGGTTGGCGCCGCCGGGCGGTACGGCCTGACTATGGAAGACGTAACGGAAGATGTCGGGCAGTTTGATGCCGACCCAGGCGAGGCTGTAAAGCTGGAATCGACCGGATTTGATGTCGCCATAGAAGGTGCCCCAGTCGAAGCTGCGGATCTCCATTTCGATTCCGACTTGATTCAATTGATGTTGGATGATGGTAGCCAGGCGGACCCGAAAGGGGTCACTGGAGGTCTTGTATTCCAGTCGCAGGGGGCGACCGGGTCCGTAACCGGCATCGGCGAGCAAGGCCCGGGCGCGTTCGGGATCGTGGGGGTGGGGCGGGAGATCTTTGGCGGCGGCCCAGTGGTCGGCGGGGAGCAGGGTCTCGGCGGGGCGGGCGGCATCGGAGAAGACGTAGTGGACGATGCGTTCCCGGTCCAGGGCATGGGCGATGGCGCGGCGCACGCGTAAATCGCCGGTGGCCGGGTCTTCGAGATTGAATCCCAGATAGCTGAAACGATTGCCGGGGGCACGCAGCAGACGGACCGTCGCCTTGCCTTCGAGGTAGGCTACCAGTTCGGGGGGCAGGCCGTTTTGCAGCAGGTCCACTTCACCGCGCAATAGTTTGAGAACCCGGACAGTGGGGTCTTTGACAGCGATGAATTCCAGTCGCTGGCCGTCACTCAGGCGCTCCAGAGTCAATCGGCCGTCGCTTCGCCCTTGGTAACGGAACGGTCCGCTGCCCAGCGGGTTGCGGTCGAAGTCGTGGCCCTCGGCGATGGCGTGCGCCGGGAGGATGGGGAGGGTGAGGTGGCCGGGAAACAGGGGATCGGGGCGGTTGAGAATGAAATCGATGGTGCGGGCATCGGGGGTGCGAATGTTCTCGATCATCGCCAGGGCGCCACGGTGCGGGGAGCCCGTGCTGGGGTCGAGCACCGACCGGTAGGTGGCGGCGACGTCAGTGCTGGTCAAGGGGGTGCCGTCGTGGAAGCGGGAGTGACGGAGCAGACGGAATCGATAATGGGTGGGGCCGAGTGACTGCCACTCGGCCAGGGCCGGGGTGGGGCGGTAGGTGGTGTCGAAATCGGTGAGACTCTCATAGATCAACCGGTTGATGCGGTAGGCGACGGCAGTGGTGGTCAGTCGTGGATCGAGGTTGCGTGGCAGATCGGTGACGGCGAAGCGCAGGGCGGGATCACCGCTGGGGGCGGACGCGGGGCTGCAGGCAGTGAGTGCCAGCAGGAGCAGAATCAGGCGGAAAAGGGTGGTGGTCAACGTGATCGGGCTTCGGGCCAGTCCTTGTAGGGGTGGGTCGCCAGGCAAACATTGTAGTAACGCGGGTCGTGGGAGACCTCTTCCCCCAGCCACGGGGGGCGTTCGAAAGGCTCGTCTTCGTGTCGCAGCTCGATCTCGGCCACCACCAGACCGGCGTTGTCGCCGTGGAATTCATCGACTTCCCACGTCTTGCCGCCGTAGTCCACGAACCAACGGGTCTTGTCGATCACCGGTCCGTTGCACAATTGGTCGAGGATCTCTTCGGCATCGGCCACGGGGATGGGGTAGTCGAATTCTTTGCGCGAAACCCCGAGGGTGGCGCTCTTGAGATTGAGCCAAGCGGCATCACCGCTGATGCGCACGCGGATGGAACAGGCCGGATCCGAGGCCAGATAACCCTGGCGGTAGCGGGCCTTGTTTCGGGCCTGGTGGCGCCAGTCGTCGTTCACCACCAGGAATTTGCGTTCGATCTCTTGGGCCATGTACCGGACTCGCAGTAATCTGCTGCGGGAAAAGCACATTGTCTCTGTATGTGAGGGTGGGAATCAATGCAAAGCGAATCGGATTCGGTACGGTTGGACAAGTGGCTTTGGGCGGCACGACTCTACAAGACCCGCGCCCTGGCCGCCGAGGCCGTCAACGGGGGGCATGTGCATGTGGAGGGTCAACGTGCCAAACCCAGCAAGGCGGTGCGGGTGGGGATGACCATCGAGGTGAAACTCCACGGCATCCCGCGGATATTGGTGGTGCGGGGTTTGAGTGTGCGTCGCGGCCCGGCCAAGGTGGCCCAGACCCTCTACGAAGAGACGCCGCAGAGCGTCGCTCGCCGCGAGGCCCTGCTGGAGGCCCGACGACTGGAAAAGGCTGCCGCGGCGGCCCAGCGGCCGGACAAGAAGGATCGCCGGACCTTGCGCCGCCTCAAGGGCCGGTTGTGACGACTCAGGCGACGGATTGGAGCAAGGTCTGCGCCATCCGCGACTGTGCCTTGCGCTGAAAGAGGATCTGCCAGCGCCGGCCGCCTTTCTGGCGCCACAACACTGCCGAGCGCATCGCCGCCAGCAACAGTGCCCGTACTCGTTCGGGATTGCCCTGGGCCATCAGGTGCCCCTGGGTACCGGAGACGACAATCTTCGGCGGCAGGGTACTGATGGTCTGCTGGTAGGTCTGGGCCAGACTGGCGATGATGTTTTCGTGCACCGTATCGAAGTGTTCCGCCTGTGACTGGGCACGCTGGATACCTTGCGCGAGCAGATCCAGCAGGTCCTGACGCTTGGCCAGACGGCGTTCCAGGTGAAGGATCGCCAAGACGTATTTGGCGATCTCGGCGTCTTGCGCCTGGTGGGGCGGCTGGAACAGATTCGCCAGCACTTCCAGGCCCAGGCGTACCCCTTTCAGACCGCCATACACCGAAGGGACATCGGGGGCATCACTGATCAACACGCTCTCGATGGAGACCCGAAATGGCCCCGGATCCAGCTGTCCTTCGTGGGCCAGTCGGCGTACCAGCGCACAAGCCTGGAAGACTCCGGCCAAGGCCAGGGTGCGATCGCGCAATTCGCTGTTCACCCGTAGATCACTCCTTCTACTTGGTCGATGACGCCCCC
>JALSHN010000373.1 GCA_026982215.1 Gammaproteobacteria bacterium | reverse complement strand
GATGCATGTGCATTGGGCGAGTGCGTCGAGACTGCTGTGGACGAGGCCTTCGGCCAGCGGGGTGGAGGCGAACAGCCGGGCCGCGGTCTGTCTCCAGGGAGGACGCGGTCGAAACAGGTTGGACCACAAAGGATGGGTGTTCATGGGCCTCGTCTCGTGTTGCCTTCGTTCCATCGGTCGCCGGGCGGCTTTCTTGACCGTCCTTGGCGAGCGGCGGGCGAGTCCGTACACTGCCCAGCCGGATCTGAGAACGACGGAGAGGCGCTATGCGTAGTCTGTGGAACGACGAGGAGGCCCGGCGGTATCCCGGTGAACTGGGGCTGCGGGTATACAGCTCCCGACTGTTGGGGCGGGACAAGTCGTTGGTGCTCCATGGGGGGGGCAACACCTCGGTGAAGATCCGTGAGCCGGACATCTTCGGAGAGGAGCGTGAGGTGTTGTATGTCAAGGGCAGCGGCTGGGACCTGGAGTTCATCGAGGCCGAGGGTTTCGCGCCGGTGGATCTGCAACACCTGGTTCGCCTGGCCGAATTGCCGCGTCTGTCCGATCCGGAGATGGTCGAACAGCTCAAGACCCACACCCTGCGCGCCTCGGCGCCCACGCCCTCGGTGGAGGCGATCCTGCACGCGGTGATTCCCCACAAATACGTGGATCATACCCACGCCGATGCCCTGCTCACCCTCACCAACAACCCGGACGGAGCGCGTCACGTGCGGGCGGTGTATGGGGAGCGGGTGATCGTGGTGCCCTATGTGATGCCCGGCTTCGATCTCGCCCGGGAGTGCGCCCGCATCTTCCGCGAACAGGCCCGGCCGGAGACCGAGGGCATGGTGCTGATGAACCATGGTTTGTTCACCTTCGGGGACACGGCCCGCGAATCCTACGAACGCATGATCCGTCTGGTGGACGAGGCGGAGCGCTATCTCCAGGCACACGGGGCCTGGGAGACGGGGCCTGCGCTGCCGGCGGTGGATTCGACCCCCATGGACACCCTGGCCTATGCCCGCTTGCGAGGTGAGATCTCCCGGGCCGCCGGTCGGCCGATGGTGTTGTCGGCCGAGCGCGACGAGCAGGCCTTGGGGTTTGCCCGCCACCCCGACGTGGCCCGTATCGCCACCCAGGGGCCGGCGACGCCGGACCACGTCATCCGTACCAAGCGCCTGCCCCTGATTGGACGCGATGTCTCGCGGTACGTGGAAGAGTACATCGCCTATTTCGAGGCCCATGCCCCTCAGGCGGCGGAGCCCAAAACCATGCTCGATCCGGCGCCGCGGGTGGTGCTGGACCCCGAGTTCGGCCTGGCCTGTGCCGGACGCACGCCCAAGGAGGCGGCCATCGTCCGCGACATCTATCGCCATACCATCGACATCATTCTGCGCGCCGAGGCGCTGGGGGGATACCGGGCCTTGGCCGCCAAGGACATTTTCGACATGGAGTATTGGAGCCTGGAGCAGGCCAAGCTGGCGCGCCAGGGAGAGCCCCCCGAGTTCGCCGGCGAGGTGGCCCTGGTCACCGGGGCGGCTTCCGGCATCGGCCGGGCGACGGTGGAGGCGCTGCGGGCACGGGGGGCGGCGGTGATCGCCCTGGATGTGGACGAGCGGGTCCATGAGCTTTCAGGCGTCGATTGCCTCACCTTGGGGTGCGATGTCACCGATGGTGAACAGGTGGAGATGGCCCTGGAGGCCGGGGTGGAACAGTTCGGCGGGGTGGACATGGCGGTGCTGAATGCTGGAGTCTTCCCCGGAGGCACCCCCATCGCCGAGCTGGGGGACGAGGCTTGGCGGGAGGTGATGGCGGTGAACCTGGACGCCAACCTGCGCCTGATGCGGGAACTGGCGCCCTATCTCGCCCTCGCACCCCGGGGTGGTCGGGTGGTGGTGATGGGGTCCAAGAATGTCTCCGCCCCGGGTCCGGGGGCGGCGGCCTATTCCGCCTCCAAGGCGGCGCTCACCCAGCTGGCCCGGGTGGCGGCGCTGGAATGGGCCGGCCAGGGGGTGCGGGTGAACGTGCTCCATCCCGATGCGGTGTTCGATACCGGCATCTGGAGCGAGGCGGTACTCGCCGCCCGCGCCGCTCACTACGGCATGAGCGTGGAACAGTACAAGCGCAAGAATCTGTTGGGGGTGGAACTGAACAGCCGTGACGTGGCCGAGTTGGCGGCCTGTGTGCTTGGAACGGCCTTTGCCAAGGTCACCGGGGCGCAGATTCCCATCGACGGCGGCAACGAGCGGGTGGTGTGAGCCACCCGCCGTTCAGGCCACGGTGCGGTCGCTCGCGTCTTGTTCTTCCAGCAGTTTCCCCAGCTCGGGGGAGTGGGCGAAGCGTGCCAGGGTGATGCCGCTGAGAAAGCTGAAGATCTCCTGGGACAGCAGACCCCAGAGCTGGCCGGAGACGCCGCGCATGGTCCGGCTGGATTCTTCGTCTTCCACGGCGGCGACGATCTGGCCGATGGAGATCGCCTCGGGTGGCTGGGCGAGGCGGAAACCACCGCCGGGACCCCGTTGACCCCGTACCAGGCCGGCGGCACGCAGGCGGGCGAAGATCTGTTCCAGATAGGAGAGGGAGACCCGTTGTCGTTGGGCGATCTCCACCAGGGGGACCGGGCCGCGTTCGTAGTTGAGGGCCAGTTCCATCATCGCGGTGACGGCATAACGGCTCTTGGTGGAGAGTTTCATCTTGGCCACCTCCCTCGCGGTATGGACGGGCGCCGGTGCCGATCCTCGGGGGGATCGTCAGGCCACCGGTGGAGCCTCGTCCCGAAAATAACAAAGCTCCTTGCGCGGAAATATAGGACGTCCACGCATACATTTGTAGGTTAATTCTTACCCGGTCGGAGGAGCGGAGCGGGGACGGGTGAGTGCGGCGATGATCTGATCCTCCAGTTCGATGCGGTCGGCGAGGATCTCACCCAGCTTGGAGAGGTGGCGCTCCAGACGTGCCACGTCCAGGTCTTCCCGGTATTCCCCGTAGAGATCGTTGAATTCCAGGATGCAGTCGGTGCTCTCGCTGATGCGGGGGTAGACCCGTTCGGCCACTTCGCGTACCGCCCGCCGGCGCTCGCTGGCGTTTTCGATGAAGCGGTAGAGTCGGAAATGGGCCTCGGCGCTGTAGTCGATGAGGGCGCAGCAGAAATTGTTCAGGGCCTCGGCAAGGATCTCGCCGGCCTCGAAGGGGCGCAGTTCCGCCAGTTCGTTGTACAACGAGAGCATTTCGGAGCGACGGTTCACCAAGCCGTCGATGGCGGCGCGGGAGGCCTGGCGACGGTCGAGGGGGGCGGTTTCGCTCATGGGGTTCTCCTTGTGCTTTTATGAGGGCGAAGATCACCCCGCCCCAGCAAACCTCATGCCGATTGGGTAAATGGTTGAATCCTGTGGGCAGGGCGCAGGCGGGTGGGGCCGGGGTGGCGGTTTCCTGTCGATTCAAGTTATCCCCGGCCCCGGGCGAATAGGGAATGTCATGGCTGTGGACGAGTTGCGTTTTTCTCTGGCCATCCCCGCGCAGGAGTGGCTGGCGTTCTATCAGGGGGTGCGCGATGTGGTGGTGCGCGCCCATGATGGCCGCACGGTGCGCTTTCCCGCCCGTCATCTGCGTCCTTTCGTCACCCACGCCGGGGTCTTCGGCGAGTTCTGCCTGCGTGTGGACGGTAGCCGGTTGGTTTCCTTGAAACGCCTGTCGCCGCCACGAAATCGGCTGGGGGGGTGATCTCCCGCCATTGTCCGGGGAGCAGGCCGCTCAGCTCCCAGGGACCGATGCGGGCGCGGATCAGGCGCAGGGTGGGTAGCCCCACGGCAGCGGTCATCCGGCGCACTTGGCGGTTGCGGCCCTCGATCAAGGTGAGGGCCAGCCAGTGGGTGGGGATGTGGCGCCGGTGGCGGATGGGTGGGTCCCGTGGCCAGAGTCCGTCGGGTTGGTCGATGAGGTAGGCTTCCATGGCCCGGGCGGGCCCGTCTTTCAGTTGCACGCCGCTGAGTAATCGTTGCCGTGCTGGTGAGTTCGGCGCGCCTTCCACTTGTACCCAATAGGTCTTGGCCATCTTGTGGCGGGGATGGCTGATGCGTGCCTGCCATGGGCCATGGTTGGTGAGTATCAGCAGCCCTTCGCTGTCGTAATCCAGTCGTCCCGCGGGGTAGACGTCCGGGGGCAGGCCGAGATTTCCCAGGGTGGCGCGCCCGCTGTCGTCACGGAACTGGCTGAGCATCCGGTAGGGTTTGTTGACCAGGATCAGCCGCGGGCGGTTTCGCTGGTCAGGGGAGCTTTTCGTATTTGGCATCCGCGAGGGCGGTCGTTCCGCCGGTGCGACCTTTGGCAGGGGTGAGCGGGCCGTCGTGGGTGTGGGCGTGCTCCCCGTCGTGGGTGTGGGGGTGGGCGTGGGCGACGTCGCCGTGGTAGTGGAGGTGTTCGTGCATCGTCAGTCGCTCGCGTATGCGGGTGTAGATCAGGGCCACCAGGAAGGCCGCGGCGCCGAAGAGGACGATGGTGGCCCCGGAGGCGGCATCGAAATGATAGCTGGCATAGAGGCCGGAGACGCCAAGGAGCGCGCCCAGGAGGGTGGAGATGATCAACATGGCGCTGAAACTGTCGCTGAGCAGGCGGGCGGTGGAGGCGGGAATGATGAGGGCGGCGGCGATCATGGTGACGCCGACGATGTTCATCGAGGCGATGATGGCCAGGGCCAGGACCAGCGAGAACCCCATCTGCAGCCGCTCGGTGGGGATGCCGAAGACGGCGGCCGCATCACGGTCGAAGGTGGAGAACAACAGCGGACGGTAGAAGAGGAGCAGGCCCACGGCCGCCACGGTCAGGACTGCGGCAATCACCCACAGATCGGTGGTGGTGACGCCGAGGATGTTGCCGAACAGGGCCGCCTCGAAGCTCTGGGTGAATTGGCGCACCCGGGAGATGAGGGCCACGCCGAGGGCGAAGATGGCGGTGGTGACGATACCGATGGCGGCGTCGGATTTGATCTTGCCGTCTTTGGACAGTTGGTGGATCAGCAGCGCGGCGACGAAGGCGACGATCACCGCGCCGAGATAGAAGTTGACGTTGAGGGTGTAGCCCAGAACGGCACCGCCGAAGGCGGCATGGGAGAGACCGTGGCCGATGTAGCTCATGCCGCGCAGGACGATGAAGACGCCGATCATGCCGCACAATGCGCCCACCATCAGCGCGGCCCACAGGCCGTTGCGGAAGAATTCGAAGGCAAAGGGTTCCAGCAAGGTGTCCAGCATGGTTCAGGATCCGGTGGTAGCGTGGGCGATGAGCAGGTGGCCCTGGTGGTCGAACACCGCCAGCTCACCTCCGTAGGTGCGGGAGAGGACTTCTGGGGTGAACACCTCCCGCGGTGGGCCTTCGGCGATCACGCCTTGGTTGAAACAGATCACCCAGGGCAGGTGGGCGGCCACGGCGTTGAGGTCGTGGGTGGTGAGGAGGATGGTGATGCCCTGGCGATTGAGTTGGTGCAACAAGTGGAGGACATCGTGTTGGGTCTTGATGTCCACCCCGGAGGTGGGCTCGTCCAGCACCAGCAGCCGGGGGTGGTTGATGAGGGCGCGGGCGAGGAAGGCGCGTTGCTGCTGGCCGCCGGAGATGTTGCGGATGTGGTGGCTCAGACAGGTGGAGATACCCAGTTCCTCGGCGATCTGCGCCACTCGGCGCCGTTCTTCGCGACTGGGCCACGGCAGCCGGCGGCGGTTGACGTAGAGCCCCATGAGGATGACTTGTTCCACGGTGACCGGAAAGGACCAGTCCACCGTTTCCAGTTGTGGGACGTAGCCCACTTCGCCGGGCCGGCTGCGGCCCAGGGGGCGTCCGCCGATGAGGACCTCACCGGCGTGGGGGCGCACGGTGCCCAGGACGGTGTTGAGCAGGGTGGTCTTGCCCGAGCCGGTGGGACCGACGATGCCGGCGAAGCGCCCTTCGTCGATGCTGAGCGAGAGATGGGTGAACACCGGCCGGTGGCGGTAACCCACCGAGACGTCACGCAGCTCGATGAGGGGGGTGACCATCAGAACAGGTTGCGCACGTCCACCCCGGCCATGCACCCCGGATCGCCCCCCAACGCCCGGGTGAGGATCTCCATGTTGCGTTTCATCATCCCCAGGAAACTGTGGTTGGGGTCGTCGCTTGCCCCCGGAAGGTCGTCGTCGGCCAGTTCGTCGATGTAGCGCGCGCCGGCCTCGCGGGCGATCTGTTGCAGCACCCGGCTGGGAAAGACCTCGGAACCGAATACCGCCGGGACGCCCACTTGCCGCAGCTGGGTGATGATGCGGGCCACTTCGCGGGCGGTGGGCTCGGAGAAGTCGGAGGGTTGGATGGCGCCCACCACTTCCATGCCGTAGCGGGGGGCGAAGTAGGCGAAGGAATCGTGGTAGGTGACCAGCTTGCGGTTCTTCGGTGGGATGGAGGCCACGCAGTCGAAGATGGCGGCGTCCACCTTGCTCATCTTGGCCAGATAGGCGGTGGTGTTGGCGAAATAACGCTTGCGGTTGGCCGGATCCAGTTCCACCAGGGCGTCACGCACCAGGGTGGCGTAGCGTTGGGCCAAGTAGACGTTGGGCCACAGGTGGGGATTGGGGTGGCCTTCGCTCTCGGGGAAGCTGAAGTCGAATTTCCAGTCCTTGCGGGAGATGGTGTTGTCGCCCAGCAGCAGGATGGGCGTGGTGGGGCGACGGACCTTTTCCGCCAGTTTGATGGTGGGCAGCTCCAGGTGCAGACCGTTGAGGATGATGATGTCGGCGTCACGCAGGTACTTGGCGTCCGAGGGGGCCGGCTCGAAGGTGTGGGAGTTGGTGCCTTCGGGGACGATGCCGTGGACATGAACGAGGTCCTGACCGACGTTCTTGACGATGTTGGTGATCGGTGCCACCGAGGTGACCACTTTCAGGGGTTCGGCGGCGGCGGTGGTGAACCCGAGGAGGCCGAGGGGGAGCAGTAACCAACGGATGAGGCGCATGGGAATGTCACTCCATTGTGTTTCCGGGACGGGACGGTGGCAGAGGGCGGCCCGTCGTGACGGTGAATCGGCATCTCCGTGCCGTCCTTGAGCGCGGCGGGATGCTGTGGAATCATGGCCCCCCTTTTTTGGGGCGGGACCTTGAGTTGTATGAAATTATTGCGGTTTTTCATAAGAGTCAAGCGGTATGCGGGAAATGTGGCGTTTGCGTGTGATGATGGGGGTGGTCGTGCTGTGGGCAGGGGTACCGACGGCCTCGGCCGAGCTGCCGTTGCCGGAGGCCGAGCGGGCTCCGGATACCCGGGAGGCGATGCCGCCACCGGAGGATTTCCTCGAACTGCCTCGGCGTGATGCGCCGTCGCCTTCGCAAGGGGTGACGGCGCCTGCGTCCGTCGAGGACCAGCGGGCCCCCAGGACACCGCCCGAAGTGGAGAGGCTCCATCGCAGCCTGTCGCCCGAGCGCGAGATACCGCGCTCCCTCACCGGTCTGCACGAACATGAGGCGCCCGAGACTTGGGAGGCACAGGGGGTCGTCACCATCGATGCACTCAACAATGCCGCCGGCGGTGTGTCCACCGGTCTGGAGACGGTGTCCCTGGCGGAGTTCGTGGGGGTGTTGCGTACCGATGCCTGGGGCTGGCGGGGCATGGAGGTGGCGGTGCACCTGGCCCATGCCTTGGGAGATTCCCCCTCGCGGCGGGTGGGGGATGTCTCGGCGGTGAGCGGGATCGACGCCGGCGGGGCCAACGGTTTTTTCGTCTGGGACGCCTGGGTGCAGCAGGCCTTGCCTTGGTGGGGCGGACGGCTGCGCGTGGGGGTGGTGGATTTCAACAATGATTTCTATGTCTCTGACTACGCCAATCTGTTCTTGAATGGCAGCTTCGGGATGGGGAGCGAGCTGGGTGGCGAAGGCGGGGTGCATACCTATCCGGCCACCGGGACGGGGGTGCAGGGTTTCGTCGAGCCCGGTGGTGGCGGTTACCTCAATCTAGGCTATTGGTTCGGGCGTCCTTCGGTCGAGGGGGTGCTGCGCAACGGCGGCGGTGGGGATTTTTTCGCCGGCGAGCTGGGTTGGCGCCGCGGGGTCTCCGGGGAGGCCGGTTATGTCAAGTTGGGTCTCGGCTGGTGGCGTGATATGGAGCGATTGACCCATTGGGCCGGGGAAGATTGGCGGGCGGCGGGACGCTCGGGGCCGGCCTTCTCTGCGGCGCCCAAGGTGGGTAACAGTGGCGGCTATCTGGTCGGTGAAGTGGCCGTGGGGCGGCGGTTGGGGTTGTTTTTCAAGGCCGGGCGTGCCGATCCCGCGCGTAATCGTTATGCCGCGTCGTTCGCCTTCGGGGTGCATTGGAGTGGGGTGTTGCCCGGTCATCAGGAAGATGCTTTGGGGTTGGCGGTGTTGCAGACCCGCCAGTCGCAGGAGTTCCTGGACTATGCCGCCGGCGAGGGGGTGGGGTATTTCCGCGCCGAGTCGGTCTATGAGCTCACCTACAGCACCCGGGTGGGCAGGTACTGGTTTCTCCAGCCGGACTTTCAGTACGTTCTCCAGCCGGGAATGGACCCGAACATCGGCAATGCCTTGGTCGTCGGTCTGCGCCTGCAGGCCTTGTGGTGAGCGTTGTCATCCGCACGGCGCTGGGCTAGGCTGGCTTTTTCCTACCGTGTTGCGGGGATATTCATGGAACGCTATACCATTTCTCTGGAGCCGGAACTGGCGCGCCAGTTCGATGCCTACATCCGCGAGAAGGGTTACACCAACCGTTCCGAGGCGGTGCGCGACCTGATCCGAGACCGGCTGGAGCGGGAGCGCATCGATCGCGACGAGGGGCATTGCGTGGCCACTCTGGGTTATGTCTACGATCACCACAAGAGCGAGTTGGCCAGCCGGGTGACGGCGGCGCAACACGCCCATCACGAGCTCACCCTCTCCAGCATGCACGTTCATTTGGATCACGACAATTGCCTGGAAGTGACCATCTTGCGTGGGGCGGTGGCCGAGGTGCGTCGTTTCGCAGAAGAGATCGTCGCTCAGCGCGGGGTGCGCCACGGTCATTTGCACATGATCCCGGTGGTGATCCACAGTGATGATCACGGTGGCGGCCACGAGCATCACGTTCACAGCCATCCCACCACATGAAGCGAAAAAAAGGGCGCCTTTTGGGCGCCCTGCCACGTGTCATCGGCGTGCAGGTGGCATCTAGTGGGCCAGCCGCTGTTCCCAATAGCGGGCCTGTTCTTCGTTGCGCGGCAGGCCGAACCAGCCTTCGCGGTAACCGGCGGCCAGATAGGCTTGGGCCAGGGGATGACCATTCTCGGCGGCCCGTTGGTACCACTCGATGGCGGCGCGCTCGTCCCAGCGGCCGGCGGCGCCGCTGTGGAGCAGCAGGCCGAGGTTGAATTGGGCCGCGGCGTCGCCGGCCAGGGCCAGGGGGGCCCAGTATTGCAGGGCGTGACGGTAGTCGCCGCGTTCGGCGGCCAGCAGGCCTTGGTCGAAGTCTTGGCCTTCCACGGCCTGTGCGGTGCCGGCCAAGGTGAGGGCGGCACCGAGGTAGAGGGCGTTGAGAATCCGTTTGGGCATGCTGTGATCTCCGTGGTAGAGGCTGTGTGCTGATGACAGCGGCCGGGGTGGCCGTTTTTTGCAGGGGATGGGGATGGAAACGCCAACG
>JALSHN010000372.1 GCA_026982215.1 Gammaproteobacteria bacterium | reverse complement strand
AGCCACAGTGGATGCTCACCACCACCTGGTCCTCCCGCAGGCCGTAGGCGGCGGCGATCTCGGGGCGGTAGACGGTGGCGACCCGCTGGACTTCCAGGTAGTGGTTGCCCGATCCCAGGGTGCCCATCTCCCGGCGTTGCCGTTCCTTGGCGCGGGTGGAGACCTGCTCGGGGTCGGCGCCGGCCATGCAGCCACTTTCCTCGATCCGCTCCAGGTCGGCTTCCCGTCCCCATCCTTGCTCCACCGCCCAGCGGGCGCCGCCGCGCAGCATGGCCTCCATCTGGGCGTCGTTGAGGCGGATCCGCCCGGTGCTGCCCACTCCGGCGGGAATACGGCGAAACAGGGTCTCGGCCAGCCGTTCCTGGACGGCGAGGATGTCATCGGTGGTGAAGTCGGTGAGTAGGGTGCGTACCCCGCAGGAGATGTCGAAGCCCACGCCGCCGGCGGAGACCACCCCGCCGGCCTCGGGATCGAAGGCGGCCACCCCGCCGATGGGGAAGCCATAGCCCCAGTGGGCGTCGGGCATGGCGTAGGCGGCGCGGACGATGCCGGGCAGGGTGGCGACGTTGCCGAGTTGCTCGGCTACTTTGTCGTCCATCTCCCGGATGAGCGACTCGGTGGCATAGATGACTGCCGGTACCCGCATCTTGCCCCGGGGGGGCAGGGTCCAACGGGTCGGGTCGTGTCGGTGGAAGCGTTCGATATCCATGGCCAGCCTCCGTCAGACGTCCACCACGCACTGGGCGCACCACACCCCGGGATCAGGCTGCCAGACCCGTAGTTCGGTGAGGGTGGCCCCTTTGACCTCCACGGCGGGTTGATGGCGTTTCCGGTCCACCGGTTCGCCCCAGGCACAGGCCTGCAGATGGGTGTGGTCGGGGTCGATACGGAGCCGGAAACGGGAGAACAGCATCTGTCGCACCGCCATTTCGTAGATGAGGGCATCCAGCCATTCCACCAACAGGAATTCCCGGTCCGGCGCCGAGACCTCGATGTCCACCGCTTGCCGGGGTTCCACCTGCTGGGGATCGGTGATCACCGCGGTGAGGGCCACGGCCGCCTGAGCGAAGGCGGTCTCCAGATCGGGTCCGCAGCCGCGCACGCCGATGTCGGCCTGGTGTTCGAAGTGTTCCCAGTGGCCTCGCGTCGCATTCATGCGGAATGGAAGGGATGGGTTTAGGCTGATGATGAGCCTAGCAACGAAAGGAGGGGTACGCCATGTATCTCAAGCATGTACCCAGCGGGGAATTGATGGAGGTGGCTGACCTGGTCGCTCTGGTGGACCCTTTTCAATCGCAGGTGTCCATGCGCTCCCACGCGGGAGAAGAGCGCGGTGAGCCGGAACCGGTGGCCAAGTCCGAGCTGGTGTTCCCCTCGGGGGAGGCCCTGCCTCGATGCTGGTGGGATCCGCACTACCGCGCTTGATTCAGGGATTCTATCCCTCCAGGGCCACCTTGAGGGCCTCGTCCACGTGTTCCAGCCAGACGAATTGCAGCCGGTCGCGGGCGGAGGGCGGGATGTCTTCGAAGTCCTTTTTGTTGCCCTGGGGCAGCATCACCGTTTTGATGCCGGCGTGGGCGGCGGCGATGACCTTTTCCTTGATGCCGCCCACCGGCAGCACCAGGCCGCGCAGGCTGATCTCCCCGGTCATGGCGACATCGGAACGCACCCGTCGTTCGGTGAGTAGTGAGACCAGGGCGGTGTAGAGGGTCACTCCGGCGCTGGGGCCGTCCTTGGGGATGGCGCCGGCGGGGATGTGGACGTGGATGTCGTTTTTCTCGAAGGTCTCCAGGGGGATGTCCAGCCCGCGGGCATGGGCCTTCACCAGGGTGAGGGCGGCCTGGGCGCTTTCTTTCATGACGTCACCCAACTGGCCGGTGAGGATGAGCTTGCCGTTGCCGGGGATGCGGCTGGCCTCGATGAACAGGATGTCGCCGCCCACCGGGGTCCAGGCCAGGCCGGTGGCCACCCCGGGCAGGCTGGTGCGCAGGGCCACCTCGCTCTCGTATTGGTGGGGGCCGAGGATCTTGGGCAGGTCGTCGGCATCCACCCGAACGTGGTCGGTCTTGCCCTCGGCGATGAGCAGGGCGGCGTGGCGGAAGACGGCGCCGATCTTTTGTTCCAGCCGCCGGCAGCCGGCCTCGCGGGTGTAGTAACGGACGATGTCCACCAGGGCGGCCTCGGTGATCTCGCATTGTTCCTCGGCGAGGCCGGCCAGTTCACGCTGGCGACGCACCAGGTAGCGTTTGGCGATCTCCACCTTTTCTTCGTCGGTGTAGCCGGGCAGTTCGATGACTTCCATGCGGTCGCGCAGCGGGCCGGGGATGTTGTCCAGCACGTTGGCGGTGGCGATGAAGAATACCTTGCTGAGGTCGAAGGGGACGCCCAGATAGTTGTCGCGGAAGGTGCTGTTTTGCTCCGGGTCGAGCACCTCCAGCAAGGCGGCGGCGGGGTCGCCTTGGATACTGGCGCCCAGTTTGTCGATTTCGTCGAGCATCATCACCGGGTTGCGGGTACCGGCCTTGCGGATGCCTTGGACGATGTTGCCGGGCATGGCGCCGACGTAGGTGCGCCGGTGACCGCGGATCTCGGCCTCGTCGTGGACACCGCCCAGGCTGACGCGGACGAATTCCAGCCCCACCGCCCGGGCGATGGAGCGTCCCAGGGAGGTCTTGCCGACACCCGGGGGGCCGACGAAGCAGAGGATGGGGCTGCGGCCCTCGGGGTTGAGTTTGCGCACCGCCAGGTATTCCAGGATCCGCCGTTTGACCTTCTCCAGGCCGTAGTGGTCTTCGTCGAGGATGTGACGGGCCCGCTCGATGTCGATGTGCTCTTCGGAGAGCACCGACCAGGGTAGGCTGATGAGCCAGTCCAGGTAGTTGCGCACCACGGAATATTCCGCCGCGCCCTCGGGCAGGCGCTCCAGCCGGGACAGCTCGTCCAGGGCCTCCTTTTCCACCTCTTCGGGCATCCTGGCCTCACCAATGGCCCGGCGTAGTTCTTCGATCTCGGCGGCCTTGGGTTCTTCCTCGCCCAGTTCGCGCTGGATGGCCTTGAGTTGTTCGCGAAGGATGTATTCCCGCTGGCGTTGGTCCACCGCTTCTTTGGTCTGTTTCTCGATCTCCTGGGTGAGGCGCAACACCGCCAGCCGGTGGGCCAGCAGCTCGGCGACCTTCTCCAGCCGGGCCTTGATGTCCAGGGTCTCCAGGATTTCTTGCTTCTGCTCGGGGGTGATGTCGAGGAAATGGGCCACCAGGTCGGCGAGCAGGCCGGGGGCCTCGGTGGATTGCACCGCGGCACCCAACTCGGCGGGGGCATGGGGCATGAGCTCCAGGGCCTCGGCCAGCTCACGCTTGAGGTGCTCCATGCGCGCTTCCAGCTCCTCGTCCAGTTCCACCTCGGGCTCTTCGAGGTAGTCCACCCGTGCGATGAGGTAGGGATGGCCGTCGATGAATTCCTTGATGCGGAAACGCCGCAGCCCCTGGACGACGATGTGGTGGCCGCCCTCCTTGGCGGTGACGTAACGGAGGATGGCGGCCTCGGTGCCGACGTGGTAGAGGTCGTCAGGGCCGGGTTGCTCGGTCTGGGGATCTTTTTGTTGCACGATGCCCAAGGGGCGCTCGTTGCGCGCGGCCTCCTGGGCGGCGTTGATGGAGCGCTCGCGGCCGATGGACAGCGGCATCACCATCCCGGGGTAGACCACCGTACTGCGCACGGGAAGGATGATGAGTGCATCCTCCGGCAAGGTGGCCGCGGGGCTTTCCTGGGCTTGTTCGGGAATGTTGCGGGTCTCGTCGTTCATGGGTGTTTCGTCCGGGCTCATGAGAGTTTGCGCAGGGTGACGGCGAGCAGGCCGTCTTGATGGTCGCGGCGTTCCAGTTCATAGCGCCCGGGGGGCAGTTCCACCCGTCGCTGGAAATGCCCGAAAGGGATCTCCAGGCGGTGGACCCGGGCCTGGCGATAAACCGTGGGGAGACGGCGGCGGGCCTGGATCAGCAGGGCGCCGTTGTGGATGGACAGCTCCACGCCTTCTGCCGCGACCCCGGGAAGGGCGACCACCAGGTGCACCGCTTGGGAGGTCTCCAGCAGGTCGATGGGGGGTTCCCAGGCCGGTTCTTCCCGCTGGGGAGGGTGGAAGAATTGCTGGCGCAGACGCTCGGCCTCTTCCAAGAGCTCCAAGGCATCCGCCCATAACCAGTCGTGTAGGTCTTTGCGGCTCATGTGGTCCTCGTCTTTTCCATTGCTGCGCCCTGCCACAAGCCTAGCAGGCCGGTGGCGCCGTCGCCGCGTAGCCCTGATCTGGGGGCTTGGGGGAGGAAATTCAAGTCAGTAGAGGGCCTTTTCGATGTGGCGGGCGCGATCCAGTCCTTGGGCGAGATCAAGGTGGCGGGCATTGCGGAAATCGGCGCCTTCGATGTCGGCACCGGCGAGATTGGCCTTGTGGAGGTCGGCGTCTTGGAAACGGGCCCGTTGCAGGCGGGAGAGGGTGAGGTCGGCCCATTTGAGGCGGGCGCCACGGAAATCGGCCTGGCGGAAGTCGGCCCGGCGGAGGTGGGCCTTGCCCAGATTGGCGCGGTGGAAGACGGCGCCTTGAGCGCGGGCGAAGTTGAGGCGGGAGAGTCGCAGGTCCACCCGTTGCAAGCGCGTCTCTTGCAATACGGCCTCGGTGAGGTCGGCCTCCCGTAGATCGGCCCCGGTGAGGTCGGCCCCGCTGAGATCGGCCTGGGGGAGCTTGATGCCGATCATCTGGGCTTCACGTAGATCGGCGCCGGTGAGATCGGCCCATTTGGCCTCGGCCACCGACAGACGTGCCCCTTGGAGACGTGTATTGGGCAACCGTGCCGATTCGAGTACGGCGCGGAACAGATCGGCGCCGGTGAGATCGGCCTGACCGAGGTCGGCGCCGCGGAGGATGGCGCGGGTGAAACGGGCGCCGCGGCCGTCGAGTCGGCGTAGGTCGGCCTCACTGAGGTCGGTGCCCTCCAGATGGGCACGGCTCAGACGGGCCTGAAACAGGCTGGCCTTGGTGAGCCGGGCGCCGTCGAGGCGGGCGGCGTCCAGGTCGGCATCGCTGAGATTGGCGTGGTCCATACGGGCGAATTCCAGCAGGGTGCTGCGCAGTGAGGCCCGTTGCAGCGAGGCCTGTTGCAGGCGGCTGTGAGCGAGATCAGCGCCGTCGAGACGGGCGTCATCGAGGCGGGCACGGCGCAGATCGGCTGCTCGTAGCAGGGCGCCTTGCAGCAGGGCACCACGCAGATCGGCACCTCTGAGGTCGGCCCCGCGCAGATCGACCGCACGGAGGTCGACACTCCTGAGGTCGGCCCCGGCCAGTCGTCCTCCAGGGAGGGCGCGTCGTTGCTGCAGTTGCAGCAGATCCTCGTCCGCCGGCGGAGGGGGGGAGACGCAGCCGGTGATAAAGAGGATGATGAAAATCACATAATGCATTGATCAACCAGGGAGATAGGGGCGAATCAAACTGACCATGGCAAGAATGAGCAAGGGGAAGATCAGGTTGAGACGGAAGCCGGCACCCATCATGTCGCCGATGGCGATGCGGCCGGAGGCGAAGACGATGGCATTGGGCGGGGTGGCCACCGGCAGCATGAAGGCGCACGAGGCGGAGAGGGTGGCGGCGAGTAACAAGGTGGTGAGGTCGTAGTCGTTGCTCAGGGCCACGGCGGCGAGAATGGGCAGCATCACTTGGGTGGTGGCGGTGTTGCTGGTGATCTCGGTGAGGAAGACGATCACCAAGGTCACTGCCAGCACCACCAGCAGCAGTGGTACGCCTTCGAAGATCTTGGCCTGTTCTCCGATCCAGGCAGAGAGCCCGGATTTCTGCATTCCCATCGCCAGGGCGAAACCACCCCCCAGCAGGATGAGGATCTCCCAAGGCAGGCGGCCGATGGCACGGTGATCGAGCACGGGGCGGCCGTCGCGTACCGGCACCAAAAACAGCAGCAGGGCGGCGAGTATGGCCACCGTGGCATCGTCCACGCCGGGGTAGGGCAGCAGGCTGGACCAGCCGGGGAGGTGGAAACCTTCACCTTGGATGCCCTGACGGGTCATCCATGCCAGGGCGGCACAGGCGAGCACCGTGGCCACGAAGGCCTCGTCCTGGCGCATGGGGCCGAGGGCTTGGCGTTCTCGTCGCAGGGCCTCACCGGCGACACCGCTCCATGCCAATCCCCGCAGTCGGCGGGCGAACAGCAGTAACAACACCGCCAGGCCGGCGATCACCAGCGGTACCCCCAACATCATCCATTGGAGGAATCCGGGTACCGCATCCGGGGTGTGTTGACGCAGGTTTTCCAGAAAAACCAGATTGGGTACCGTGCCCACGGGCGTGCCCATACCACCGATGTTGGCGGCATAGGCGATCACCAGCAATAGCGCAGGGGCCAGACGTGCCAGGCGTTGACGGTCCAGCGTTTCATCCAGGCGGCTGAGCACCGCCAGGGCGATGGTGACCATCAGCAGGGTGGTGGCGGTGTTGGAGACCCACATGGAGAGAAAGGCGGTGGTGAGGGCGAAACCAGCGATCAAACGCAGCGGGCTGGCATGGAGGCGGGAGAGGATGGCCAGGGCGATGCGTCGGTGCAGGCCGCTGCGTTCCATGGCTTGGGCGATGAGGAAACCGCCCACGAATAGAAACATGATGCTGGTCATGTAACGGGGGGCGGTCTCTTTGGCAGTGGCCACCCCGGTAAGGGGGAAGGCCACCAGGGGGATCAGGGCGGTGACCGCCAGCGGCACGCACTCACTGAGCCACCACAGGGCCATCCACAGGGCGATACCCAGCATGGCCGGGGCCTGGGGATGGTCAGGGATCTCCACCAGCAGTGGGGTCAACACCGCCAGCGCGGGGCCGAGCCACAGGGCGAGTCGTTGCAACGGCGTTCGCCGTGGGGTTTCGTCCATCGGGTGCGTATCTCACTTCACAAAGGGAGGGGCTGAAGTTTTATCATGAGCCCATGATGCGAATCATGTGTCTTTTGGCGTGCGCCTTGTTCGCCGCGCCGTTGTGGGCGCGGGTGATCAGCGTCGGCCCCGAGGGGGCGTTCTCCCGCCCCAGTGAGGCGGCACGGGTGGTGCGCCCGGGGGATGTGGTGGAGATCGACGCCCGCGGTGACTACCGGGGTGATGTGGCGGTGTGGCGGGTGGACCGCATCACCCTGAGGGGGGTCAACGGTCGCCCCGTGCTGCATGCCGCCGGGCGTTCGGCCCAGGGGAAGGGGATCTGGGTGATCCGTGGGCGTGATGTGGTGGTGGAAAACATTGCCTTCGTCGGTGCCCGGGTGGCGGACAAGAACGGTGCCGGGATCCGGTTCGAGCGGGGCAGTCTCACCGTGCGCAATTGCCTCTTTCAGGACAACGAAAACGGCATCCTCACCGCCGGCGGCGCGGGTATGCGGCTGCGGGTGGAGGCCAGCGAATTCATCGACAACGGCGCCGGCGATGGCTACAGCCATCACCTCTATGCCGGCCGTCTGGAGCGCCTGGAGGTGATCGGCAGCCGTTTTCTCCGCGCCCGCATCGGTCACCACATCAAATCACGCGCCCAGTATTCCCTCATTGCCTACAATCGCATCGAAGACGGCCGCGAGGGCCGCTCCAGCTACCTCATCGATCTCTCCGAGGGCGGCGAGGGGTGGGTGGTCGGCAACCTCTTGGTGCAAGGCATGGGGGCGGAGAACCGTACCCTGGTGGCCTTTGCCCTGGAAGGACAGAAGGGGGTGGTCAGCCTCTTCTTCCTCAACAATACCGTGGTGAATCAGCGGCGTTGGGGGACTTACCTCCGCTTGGGCAAGGGGAGCCTGGCCTGGGTGATCAACAACATCTTCGCCGGCCGGGGGCGACTGACCCAGGGAGGCGAGGTGGTGATGCGACACAATCTCAGCCACCCCGTTCCCCCGGGTTTCCAGGATCCCCGCGCCGGTGACTACCGCCTGCGTCCCGACTCCCGGGCCGTGGATCAGGGTGAGCCCTGGTACGACACCCTGCCCGGAAACCCCGGGCTGTGCTGCCAACCCCCCGGTCCCGAGGATGCTCCCGGCGCCGTGGCCAGGCCTCGACACGGCCCCCCCGACGTAGGCGCCTGGGAGTCGGAGACAGCCTTGCCATCCCCCCGCCTGCGGCTACCATAGTCGCCTTTCCAACGAGGAGGCGAGCCATGCGCGCACTGGACAAGATCCCCACCACCATCGTCACCGGCTTTCTGGGCAGCGGCAAGACCACCCTGTTGCGCCATGTGTTGGGCAATGCCGGGGGACTGCGCATCGCGGTGATCGTCAATGAGTTCGGCGAGCTGGGGATCGACGGCGAGTTGCTGCGCGGCTGCGGCCTGGGCTGTGAGGAAGACGGCGAGGGGGTGATCGAGCTGGCCAACGGTTGCCTGTGTTGCACCGTGCAAGAGGAATTCTTCCCGGTGATGCGCGAACTGGTGGCCCGCCGGGATCGCATCGATCACATCCTCATCGAGACCTCCGGGCTGGCCCTGCCCAAGCCCTTGGTGCAGGCCTTTCAATGGCCGGAGATCAAATCCGCCTGCACGGTGGACGCGGTGGTCACCGTCGTGGATGGCCCGGCGGTGGCCTCGGGGCTGTTCGCCGCCGATCCCCAGGCGGTGGATGCGGCCCGGCGCGCCGATCCCAACCTCGATCACCAGGTCAGCCTGCGCGAGTTGTTCGATGACCAGCTCAGTTGCGCCGATCTGGTCATCGTCAGTAAGACCGACCTCCTCGACGATGAAGACCGGCGGCGTTTGGGGGCCCGACTCGCTCCCCATCTCCCCGAGTCGGTCAAGCGGGTGGATAGCGCCCATGGCCAGGTGCCCTTGGAACTGTTGCTGGGGGTGGGCGCTGCCGCCGAGGAGGGCATCGACCAGCGTCACACCCACCATGATGCTCACCATGAGGGCGACGATCATCATCACCATGCCCACGATCACTTCGCCTCCCTGTCCCTGGAGCTGCCACCCATGGCGGTGGAGGCCTTGGAAGCGGGGGTGAGGCGTATCCTCGCCGAGCAGCCGGTGTACCGGGTCAAGGGCTTCGCCGCCGTGCCCGGTAAGCCCATGCGTCTGGTGCTGCAAGGGGTGGGGCGGCGCCTGGATCGCTACTACGACCGCCGCTGGCGGGCCGACGAGCCCCGAATCACTCGTTTGGTGTTCATCGGCCAGGGGCTGGATACCGAGTCTCTGCGGGCCTGTTTCCCCGTGGAAGAAACCATCGCCTGATGCACCTGCTCCAAGCCCGACCCGGCGGTTATCTGGACGAGGACGGCATCGCCTATCTCCCCCAGGACCCGGCACCCCTCGCCATCCTCTCCAGCGCCGACAGCGAGATCGCCCTGCTGGCCCGGGCCTTGGAGGGAATGGGGCCGGACTTTCCCCAGGTGCGACTGGCCAATTGGTTGATCCTGCGCCAGCACGCCGCCATCGACCTCTATTGCGACGAGGTCCTCGCTCAGGCGCGGGTCGTCGTGGTTTCGTTGTTGGGTGGGCGCAATTACTGGCCCTACGGGGTGGAGCGGCTGGAGGGCCTGGCTCGGGAGCGGGGGGCCGCCCTGATCCTGGTCCCCGGCGACGATCAGCCCGACCCGGAACTGTTCCAGCGTTCCACCGTCCCC
>JALSHN010000371.1 GCA_026982215.1 Gammaproteobacteria bacterium | reverse complement strand
CTCGGCGCAGGGCCGTCTGGCAAGTGCGCGCCAGACGGATGCCGTCCTCGAACGCTCGCAGGGACTCTTCCAGGCTCAGTTGCCCGCTCTCCATGCGCTCGACGATGGTTTCCAGCTCGGCGATGGCGCGTTCGAAGTCGAGCTCTGTTTCCGGGGAGGCCTCACTCATGGCATGGCACCAACTGGTCAGGAAACGGAAAACGAATTACCGTAGCGGGATTGCCTTTGTGGGTCAAACCGATCGTTTTGTCATGCGCCATCTCGTGATCCATCCCGCGCGTCTGCGCGGGCTCGCCGAGTCCCATCCTTTGAAACGTGCCTTGCATCGGGCGCGGCGGGAGGGGGACGCTCCGCCCACGCCGTGGGCTTGTGTGTTGGCGGCGGCGGGAGTGGGTAGCGCCCTTTCATTGGCGGCCTTGTGCGCCCGGGGCGAGGGGCTGGAGGGGACGGGGTGGCTGCGCCTGGATCCGGTGGCGTTGTTACCCAATCGGGAGCACCTGGTGATGGCGGGCAACGCCCATTTGCAGCTCCAGCCCGAGGAGGCGGCGGCCCTGGCCGAGGCCTTGGAGGCCTGGTCGTTGTTTCCGGGGCTGTGCCAGCCCCATCCGTTGCGTTGGTATCTGCCGCTGGAGGCCCCGGTGGCGATGGAGACCGAACCGTGGGCGGCGGTGCTGGGGGGGGATGTGCGACCCGCGCTGCCTCGGGGGGCGGAGGCACGGCGGTGGCGGGCGCGTCTGGCGGAGGCGGAGATGGTGTTGTTCGAGGCCCCCCCAAACCGGCTTCGCCGCCAACGGGGCCGGCCCACGGTGGATAGCCTCTGGCTTTGGGGCGAGGGGCCTCTGCCGCAAGCAGCGACGGGATTCCCGTGGTCGTGGGTGGCCGGGGAGGGGATATTGGCCAAGGGGCTGGCCGCCTGGGCCGGGGTGCCTTGGCATTCGTTGCAGACGCTGCCCGGAGACGTGGGGCTGGTGGTGGTGGACGACGGTCTGGCAGGGCCGCCGCCCGATGCCATCTTGGAGGCGGGGGTGGTGCCGGTCGGGGTGTCGTTTCGCGTGAGTGTGGCCGGGGAAGGGGTGTGGCAGATCCCTCCCAGGCGCTGGTGGGCCTTTTGGCGCCGTTGAGGGTATATTTGAGTTTTATCGTCAAGAATTAGCGGGGGCCTGCGTGTCTGAAGCCGATCTCGATGCCTTGGATTTCGCCCATGTCCGCCGTCGCTTGGAGCGCCTGGCGATGACGCCTTACGGTAAGGAGGCGGCTCGTCATCTGGGGCCTGCGCCTACCTTGGAGGCGGCGTTGGTGATGCAGCGCTCGGTGAGTGCGGCGAGGGCGATGTTGTGCGAGGAGTCCCCGGTGTTGGGGGATTTGCCTCAGGTGCGTCCGGCGTTGCGCCAAGCCGGGGCGGCGGGGGCGACGTTACGCCCGGCGGCCTTGGCGGGCTTGATGCAGGTGATGCGGGCCGCGCGGGCCTTGCAGGGGCGGGTGCGGCGCTGGCCGGGGCTCTATCCCGGGGCAGTGGAGGATTTGGGGGCGGCCCCTGAGCTGTTGCGGCGTCTGGAGGCCACGGTGACGCCTTCGGGGGCGTTGCGCGAGGGAGCCAGTCCTCGCCTGGCGGAGCTTACCGCGGCCTATCTGGGGTTGCGTGCCGAGGCCGAGGCGGCGTTGCGTGAGTTTCAGCGCCGTCCGGAGGTGGCCCGTTGGCTCAGTGACGTGGAGCGGGTCCATTGGCAGGGGGACCGGGTGGTGATGCGTCTGCAGTCGCGCCATGCCGAACAGGTGAGCGGCCGGCGGGTGGGCTCGGGGCTGGGGGGACAGGAGGAGTTGGTGGAGCCGCTGGCCTTGGTGGCGCGTAATGATCGCACCGAGCGTCTCTGTGCCGAGGTGAGCGCCGAACAACAACGGGTGTTGCGCGAGGTCACCGATGCGGTGCGGTCCCATCTGCCGGCCTTGGAGCGCATGGTGGAGGCAATCACCTGGATCGATCTGGCCATCGCCGGGGCACGCCTGGCGCAGACGCTCGATGCCGCACCGCCGCAGTTGACCGATACCCCGGGGGTGCATTTGGAGGGGGCCTGCCATCCCTTGTTGCTGTGGGAGCATCGGGAAAACGGTGGAGTACGGCCGACGCCTTTGAGCCTGACCTTGGATGATCAACAACGTATTTTGTTGATCACCGGGCCCAACACCGGTGGCAAGACGGTGGCGCTGAAGACGGTGGGCCTGCTGACGGTGATGGCGTTGTGTGGTTTGCATCTGCCGGTGGCGGGGACGGCGCGCATCGGGTTTTATCGCCGCATCCTGGTGGATGTGGGTGACCATCAGGATCTCTATCACCATCTGTCCACCTTCGCCGGCCATGTGGAGGTGCTGAAACGGGTGTTGCGCGAGGCCGATGATCGCGCCTTGGTGTTGCTGGACGAGCTGGGCACCGGGACCGATCCAGAGGAGGGGGCGGCGTTGGCGATGGCGGTGTTGGACGAGCTGGTCGCGCGTGGGGTGCAGGGGATCGTCAATACTCACTTGGCGCCGCTCAAGACCTACGCCGAGCGTACGGCGCAGGTGCAGAATGCCTCCATGCGCTTCGACCACGCCCGCTTGCGACCTACTTATGAGCTGCAGATCGGTGTCGCCGGGGCCTCGCTGGGGCTGGTGGTGGCGCGTACCCAGGGGCTTCCCGAGGCCCTGGTGGATCGCGCCGAGGGCTATCTGCGCACATTGCGCCCTCAAGAAAAGCCCCCGCTGGACGCTAGCGGCTAGTGGGACCATCGACCTTGGAGGCCCACCATGGACGCCACTGGCATCCTCGGCACCAACTCGCCTTTGTTGGCGCGCAATCAGGCGCTGGCCACGGCGGGGATCAAGGTGCAACGCAAGGCGATGGACATCCAGATGCAGAACGCCCAGGCCCTGATCGAGGGGGCGAAGAAGGCGGCACCCGAGCCGCCGGGCCCCCAGGGTAATCTGGGGCAAAATCTGAATGTTCGCGCCTGAGTCCTTCCGGCGGGCCGCTCGGCCCGCCCTTTCCGCCAATATTTCGTCGCCCCGAGTGGGATTCTGTTGTTAAGATATTGAAAAATCAAGTAATTCTCTTGTGCCTGGCACATGCCTTGCTCTGCCCTGACGCACCTTGAACGAGCGCGAGAGGATTGGCAGGCATGGCGGAAGACGACAGCGAAGGCGAAGAGAAGAAGGGCGGAGGCGGTACCGGCAAGATCATTGTGCTGGTGATCGTCGGCGGTCTGTTTGTCGCCGCCACCACCGCCGGAGCGATGTTCTTCATGCTCAAGTCCATGGGTGCTTTCAATCAGGGCGGCGGGGGCGGTCATCAACAGGTGGCCAAGCAGGAGGAGCCCAAGCCGGCCATCTATCACACCCTCGAACCCATCGTGGTGAACATCAATGACAACGGCCGCATGCGTTTTTTGCAGGCCAAGCTGGATGTGATGGCGCGCAGCCAGGAGGCCATCGATGCCTTGGTGCTGCACATGCCGCGGATCCGCAACGAGCTGGTGTTGTTGCTCTCCAGCCAGACGGTGGAGGATCTGGGCTCGCCGCAGGGCAAGGAGACGCTGCGCCACGAGGCCCTGAAGCGAATCCAGGCGGTGTTGGAAAAGGAGATCGGCGAGCCCGGCGTCGAGGAGGTCTACATCACCAGTCTCATCGTCCAGTGAGGGCTTGAGTCGTGGACGATCTGCTTTCCCAGGACGAGATCGATGCCCTGCTCCACGGGGTCTCCGGCGGTGAGGTGGAGACGGAGAACGACGAGGCGCCGCGGGAAGGGATCGCCCCGTTCGATTTCGCCTCCCAGGACCGCATCGTCCGTGGGCGCATGCCCACCCTGGAGATGATCAACGAGCGTTTCGCACGCTATTTTCGCATCAGTCTGTTCAATAAATTGCGCCGTAATGCCGAGATCACCGCCAACGGCGTGCAGATGATGAAGTTCGCCGAGTACATCCACTCGTTGTTCGTGCCCACCAGCCTCAACATGGTGCGCATGCCGCCATTGCGTGGCACCGGCCTGTTCGTGTTCGATCCCAAGCTGGTCTACATCATCGTCGACAACTATTTCGGCGGCGAGGGGCGCTTCCACACCAAGATCGAGGGGCGCGAGTTCACCCCCACCGAGCTCAAGATCGTCCACAACATCCTCGAGCTGGCCTTCGAGGACCTCAAAGAGGCCTGGGCCCCGGTGATGAACGTGGATTTCGTCTTCAACAGCTCGGAGGTGAATCCCCATTTCGCCAACATCGTCTCCCCCTCGGAGGTGGTGGTGGTGAACACCTTCCAGGTGGAACTGGACGGTGGGGGCGGGGAGTTTCACGTCACCTTGCCCTATCTGATGCTGGAGCCCATTCGCGATCTGCTCGATGCCGGGGTGCTCTCCGACCACGTGGAGATGGACGAGCGGTGGACCGTCGCCCTGCGCGAGGAGATCATGGAGGCCCCTTTGGAACTCTCCGCCAATCTCTGCGAGGTGGTGCTCAGCCTGCGCGAGCTCCAGGCCCTGGAGCCGGGCGACGTCATCCCCATCGAACTGCCGGAGCAGGTCACCCTGCGGGCCGCCGAGGTGCCGGTGTACCGCTGTCGTTTCGGGGTCTCCAACGGCAAGAAGGCCTTGAAGGTCCTCGAACCCGTCACCCAGCCGCAACTGGCCGCTTCCCTGGCCGAGCTGGAGGCCCAGGAGCGGGGGGGGGAGGCCGGTGGCGCGGAGGCGGACGGCGAACGGACGGAGGCGGACGGCGAGACGGCGCCCCCGCAAGCGAGTGACAACGGGAGCGAGAGTCAATGAGCGACGAAGACGACAAGACCCAGGATCAGGATCTGGCCGACGAGTGGGCCGCCGCCCTGGAGGAGGCCGGGGAGGGGGGGGGCTCTGCGGCGGAGGGTGGGGACGGTGATAGTCCCGCACCGGCCGAGTTCGAGGAGCTGGAGCACGAGGGCGAGGACGGCGAGGGGGTGAACCTGGACATGATCCTGGACATCCCCGTAGTGATCTCCATGGAGATCGGCCGTACCCAGATCTCCATCCGCAATCTGCTCAAACTCAATCAAGGATCGGTGGTGGAGCTGGACCGCCTGGCGGGTGAACCGCTGGACGTGATGGTCAACGGTACCCTCATCGCCCACGGCGAGGTAGTGGTGGTGAACGAGAAATTCGGCATCCGCCTCACCGATGTCATCTCGGCCATGGAACGGGTGAAAAAACTCAAATGAGATGGATGCGGGCCTTCGTTGTCATCGCCGCCCCGATTCCGTGGGCGGTCTGGGCCGCGGAAGGCGCCGGCGGGGCGGCGGCCGTGCCGGTGGACACGGTGTCTTATGCCTTCAAGACCCTGCTGGCCCTGGGGCTGGTGGTGGGGCTGGTGCTGCTATCGGCCTGGGTGTTGCGGCGCTTGCAGGGGCTGGCCCCGGGGGGCGGCGGGCGTCTCAAGGTGGTGGCGGCATTGCCGCTGGGGGCACGGGAGCGTCTGGTGGTGGTGGAGGTGGGCGGCGAGCAGTTGCTCATTGGCGTGGCCCCGGGGCAGGTGCGGGCGTTGCACGTGTTGCGTGAGCCCATCGAGGTGGCGGCGCCGCCATCGGCCTTCCCGGAGCGCCTGCGCCAGGCCTTGCGCCGGCGCGAGGAGGGAGGCGATGGGGCGTAAGGCCTGGGTGTTGCTGGGGTTGCTGCTTTTTGTCAGTACTCCGCTGTGGGCCCAGACACCGGCTATCGAGGCCCTCACCGTGACTCGGGACGGTGACACCCAGACCTGGTCGGTGAGCCTGCAGATCCTCGCCATCATGACGGTGCTGACCCTGCTGCCGGCAGGGTTGATGATGCTCACCGCCTTCACTCGCATCGTCATCGTCCTGGCCATCCTCCGCCAGGCCATCGGCCTGATGCAGGCCCCCTCCAGCCAGATCATCATCGGGCTGGCGTTGTTTCTCACGCTGTTCATCATGGCGCCGGTGTTCGATCGCATCAAAGACGAGGCAGTGTTGCCTTATCTGGACGAGCAGATCGAGATCGACCAGGCCTTCGCCCGTGCCCAGGCGCCGCTGCGTACCTTTATGCTGGGGCAGACCCGTGAGAGTGATATCGAGATGTTCGCCAAGATCGCCGATGTGGGTGAGCTGCAAGGGCCGGAGGATCTGCCCTGGTCGGTGTTGGTACCGGCATTCATCACCTCCGAGCTGAAGACGGCGTTTCAGATCGGTTTTCTCATCTACATCCCCTTCCTGGTGATCGATCTGGTGGTGGCCTCGGTATTGATGGCCATGGGGATGATGATGCTCTCGCCGATGATGATTTCTCTGCCTTTCAAGATCATGCTGTTCGTGCTGGTGGATGGCTGGACGCTGATCATGGGCACCCTGGCCTCCAGCTTCTATTTGTGAGGGCGTGATGACCCCGGAAGTGGTGCTGGACGTGTTTCACCGGACCCTGGAGCTCATCGTGGTGCTGGTGAGCATCATCCTGCTGCCGGCCTTGGCGGTGGGGCTGCTGGTGAGCATGTTCCAGGCCGCCACCCAGATCAACGAGATGACCTTGAGCTTCATCCCCAAGCTGTTGATCACCTTGGTGACCCTGATGGTGGCCGGGCCGTACATGCTCGGGTTGCTGCTGGACTACCTGCGGCGGGTGTTCGAGGACATCCCCTTCCTCATCGGCTGAGACCATGCTGCCGCTCAGCGCCGAGAGTCTCAACGCCGTCATCGCCGGCTATTTCCTGCCTTTCGTGCGCATCGCCGCCATGATCACCAGTGCCCCCATTTTCTCCGCCATGGCGGTGCCGGCGCGGGTGCGGTTGATCTTCGCCCTGGCACTCACCGCCGTCATTGCCCCCACGGTGGGACCGGTATCCGGTTTCTCGCCTTTTTCCTTGAGCGGGGTGGGGCAGATCCTCTCGGAGATGCTCATCGGTATCGCCATGGGATTTCTGCTCAATTTGGCCTTCGCCGCCTTCACCGTGGCCGGGCAGATCATCGCCATGCAGATGGGACTGGGATTTTCCTTGATGATCGATCCCAGCAACGGCGCCCAGGCCCCGGTGCTGAGCATGTTCTACCTGCTGTTGGTGACGCTGTTGTTTTTCACCATGGACGGCCACCATGTGCTCATCCTGCTGGTTCACGACAGTTTCGCGCACTTGCCGCCGGGGACGGGGCTGGTGGTGGCCGATTATTGGCGGGTGGCCGCCTGGGGGGCGCAGATGTTCGTTGGCGCGGTGCTGGTGGCCCTGCCGGCGGTGGTGGCCTTGCTGATGGTCAACGCCGCGCTGGGGGTGATGGGACGGGCAGCGCCCCAGCTCAACATCTTCGCCGTCGGCTTCATCCTCACCATCGTCGGGGGGTTTTTCGTCATGACCTATACCCTGTCCTCGGCCTATTGGCACCTGCGTGACTTGCTCGGACTGGCCTTCTCGGCCATGGCGGGACTGGGGGCGCGCTGATGGCCGAGGACCAGAACGGCCAGGAAAAGACCGAGGAGCCGACCCAGAAGCGGATTCAGGATGCCCGCCGCAAAGGGCAGACGCCCCGTTCCCGCGAGCTCTCCACCCTGATTGCCATGTTGTTCTCCGCCACGGCGCTGTTGTTTCTCGGCCCGTGGATGAGCGCCCGGCTGCTGGACGATCTCAGCGCCGCGCTGGGGGCCCCGCGGGAGCTGATCTTCGATCCCGAGGCGGCAGTGGGATTCTTCCTCGACAGCTTGTTCCATGGCTTGTTCACCATCACCCCCTTGCTGGGGCTGCTGGTGGTGTTCGCGGTGGTGGGCAATCTGCTGGTGGGCGGGTGGAATTTTTCCTGGGAGGCCTTGCGGCCCAAGTGGAGTAAGGTGGATCCCATCCAGGGGACCAAACGCATCGTCTCGGCCCGCAGCCTGGTGGAGCTGGTGAAGGCCTTGCTCAAGGTCGCCCTGGTGGGGGCCTTGGCGGCGGCGGTCATGTGGTGGTGGCGTGAGGAGATCATGGTGCTGGGGCTGGCCGATCTGCCGTTGGCCCTGGGGGAGGCCGGCGAGCTGCTGGTGTGGTTCTTCTTGCTGATTTCCTCGGCCCTGGTGGTGGTGGCCGCCATCGACATCCCCTTCCAGATCTGGGAGCACCGGCGGCAATTGAAGATGACCCTGCGTGAGGTCAAGGAAGAGCGCAAGCAGACCGAGGGCAGCCCGGAGGTGAAGGCCCGCATCCGCCAGGCCCAGATGGCCATGGCTCAGCAGCGGATGATGGCCGAGGTGCCCAAGGCCGACGTGGTGATCACCAACCCCTCCCATTTCGCCGTGGCCCTGCGTTACGACCAGGCCAGCATGGGGGCACCCAAGGTGGTGGCCAAGGGCCAGGATGAGCTGGCCGCCCGTATCCGCGAGATCGCCCGTGACAACGAGGTGCCGCTGGTGGCCTCCCCGCCACTGGCACGCGCCTTGTATTTCTCCACCCGCGTCGACGAGGAGATCCCCGCGGGGCTCTACGAGGCGGTGGCGCGAGTGCTGGCCTATCTCTACCAGATCCAGGCCGGCAGGGGCCGAAGGCCCAAGGATCTCAGAGTGGACGACGTTCCCATTCCGCCAGAATTTCGACGCTGAACGGCCCCTTGAGCGGCGGCCGCCCATCCCATCCAGCAGGAGTCGTCCATGGCGGAATTGCGTCTTCCCTTGAGCCAGGTCACCGGTCAACTGCGCGAGGCAGTGCACAAGGGCGGCCTGGGGGCGCCGTTGATGTTGCTGGCGGTGCTGGCGATGGTGATCCTGCCGCTGCCGCCATTTCTGCTGGACCTCTTTTTCACCTTCAACATCTCCATTTCCCTGGTGGTGTTGCTGGCCTGCGTCTATGTCAAGCGGCCGTTGGATTTCTCCGTCTTTCCCACGGTGTTGTTGCTGGCCACCCTGCTGCGCCTGGCGTTGAACATCGCCTCCACCCGGGTAGTGCTGCTGGAGGGGCATACCGGAGCTGATGCCGCTGGCAAGGTCATCGAGGCCTTCGGCGCCTTCGTGGTGGGGGGCAACTACGCGGTGGGGCTGGTGGTGTTCGCCATTCTGGTGATCATCAATTTCGTGGTGGTCACCAAGGGGGCTGGCCGGGTCTCCGAGGTCTCGGCGCGGTTCACCCTCGATTCCATGCCCGGCAAGCAAATGGCCATCGATGCCGATTTGAACGCCGGCATGATCACCCAAGAGGAGGCCCAGGCCCGGCGCGAGGACGTGGTGCGCGAGGCCGATTTCTACGGGGCCATGGACGGGGCGAGCAAATTCGTCCGGGGGGATGCCATCGCCGGGGTGTTGATTCTGTTCATCAACATCGTCGGCGGTCTGATCATCGGCACTGCCCAGCACGGACTGCCCCTTGGCGAAGCGGTGGAGAACTACACCCTGCTCACCATCGGTGACGGCCTGGTGGCCCAGATCCCCTCGCTGCTGCTCTCCACCGCCACCGCCATCATCGTCACCCGGGTGTCCTCGGAACAGAACATGGGCCAGCAATTCGCCGCCCAAGTGTTCGAAGATCCCCGCAGCCTGATGGTCACCGGCGCGGTGCTCACCACCATCGGCCTCATTCCCGGCATGCCCCATATGGCCTTCCTCTCCCTGGGCGTGGCCAGCTTCGCCGGTGCTTGGTGGGTGGCCAAGCGCGGCCGCCGGGAGGAGGAGGCTCCGGTGCAGGAAGAGGCCGCTTCCACACCCCCCTCGGC
>JALSHN010000370.1 GCA_026982215.1 Gammaproteobacteria bacterium | reverse complement strand
GTCGCAAGGCCCAGGCCGGCTTCGAGCCCCTGGTACACGGTTTCGTGCGGGTCCCCTTCGATGACCTCGCCGCGGTGGAAAACGCCGCCGAGACCCACCGTGACATCGTTGCCGTGCTGGTGGAACCCATCCAAGGCGAAGGCGGTGTCCGCCTCCCTTCCCTCGGCTACCTCGATGGCCTGCGCGAGCTGTGTAACCGCCACGGCTGGCTGTTGATCCTCGACGAAGTCCAAACCGGCTTGGGCCGCACCGGCGCCTGGTTCGCCCATCAACACGAAAACCTACTGCCCGACGTCCTCACCCTCGCCAAGGCTCTAGGCAACGGCCTCCCCATCGGCGCCTGCCTGGCCCGCGGGCCGGCCGCCGAGATCCTCGGCCCCGGCAGCCACGGCAGCACCTTCGGTGGCAACCCCCTGGTCTGCCGCGGGGCCCTGGCCGTGCTCGACACCATGGAACGACAGCAGATTCCCGCCCATGCCGCACGCATGGGCGAAGACTTGCTGCAACGCCTGCGCACCGGGCTGGGCGATCACCCCGGCATCTGCGACATCCGCGGCCGCGGGCTGATGATTGCCATCGAGCTGGAACGCCCCTGCGCGTCCCTGGTCCAACAAGCCCTGGAGGTCGGGCTGCTCATCAACGTCACCGCCGAACGGGTGGTGCGTTTGTTGCCGCCGCTCATCATCGACGACGACGAGATCGCCCATCTCAGCGACACCCTCATCCCCCTCATTCGCCGATTCCTGGACCAATCCCAATGAACGCACCGCGCCATTTCCTCACCCTGCTGGACCTCACCCCGGCCGAGCTCGACGGCCTCATCCAGCGCGCCATCGAGCTCAAGCGGCGCCACCGCGCCGGCGAGTGCTACGAGCCGCTGAAAAACAAGACCCTCGGCATGGTATTCGAGAAGTCCTCCACCCGTACCCGAGTCGCCTTCGAGACCGCCATGACCCACTTCGGCGGCCACGCCATCTTCCTCTCCCCCCGGGACACCCAACTGGGCCGGGGCGAACCCATCGAAGACTCCGCCCGCGTGCTCTCCCGCATGGTGGACCTCATCATGGTGCGCACCTTCGAACACGAAAAGCTGGAACTGTTCGCCGCCCACTCATCGGTACCGGTGATCAACGCCCTCACCGACCGTTTCCACCCCTGCCAGCTCCTGGCCGACATCCAGACCTACCACGAACACCGCGGCCCCATCGCCGGGCGCACCGTGGCCTGGATCGGTGACGGCAACAACATGTGTCACAGCTACATCAACGCCGCGCGCCAATTCCGCTTCCGTCTGCGCATCGCCACCCCCGAGGGCTACGAGCCTGAAGCCGCCGTCCTCGAAGGCGCCGCCGGCGCCGACATCACCCTGCTACGCGACCCCCTTGAAGCCGCCCGCGACGCTGACCTGATCGTCACCGACGTCTGGGCCAGCATGGGCCAGGAAGACGAACAACACCAACGCCGGGAGGCCTTCGCACCCTACCAAGTCAACGCCCGCATCATGGCCGCTGCCCGCCCCGATGCCTTATTCATGCACTGCCTGCCCGCCCATCGCGGTGAAGAAGTCACCACCGAGGTTATCGACGGCCCCCAAAGCGTGGTCTGGGACGAAGCCGAAAACCGCCTCCACGCCCAGAAGGCCCTGCTGGAATTTCTCCACCGGGAAAGCGGCTGAGCCCCATGCCCCGGCAACGGCGCCAGGCTACAATCCCCCTCGACCCCGGAGGCCGGAAACCGCCCGCATGAGCGCCGTCCCCCTGCCCCTGTTCCTCATCGCCCTCGCCATCGCCGGCGTCTACCTCTTCCTGGTGGCGCTCACCATCAAACGCACCGAACTGGACCGAAAAAACTGGCTCTATCCCGCCTGGCTCACCAGCCTCGCCGTCGCCGTCGTCACCTTCGACCCCACCCTCCAGGCCTGGGTGGACCTTCCCAAGACCCTGCTGCTGATCCTCATTCTCTACCACCTGGGGCACGTCGAAGAACGCCAGACCGAGCGCGACCTCGCCCTCACCACCCTGGGCTACCTGTTCACCTACCTGGCCCTGGCCACCCACGAAGGCCGCTTCGGCCCCGAAATCCTCCTCCCCGCCCTCAACCTCACCCTGCTGTTGCACGCCCTCATTCTCTACCTGCGTGCCGGCCCCAACCGGCGCTGGGCGGTGAAATACCTCGTCGGCGCCGTCTTCCTCACCACCGGCTTCCAAGGACTGGGCTACCTCAGTGCCTGGGTACCCGCCATCCCCCGGGAACAACTCATCCACCTCCAGCCCCTGGCCTACCTCGGCGCCCTGCCCTTCATCGTCCTGTTCATCGCCCGCACCCCCCGCCTCGGGCTCAAGCTCCACATCTCCCGCCACGCCGCCCATCTGGCCATCTTCCTCATCACCACCCTGGCCATCCTCCACGGCCTCTACCTGTTACACCACCACACCCAACTGCTTGCTGGAAGCGTCGGTCAACCCTGGTGGGGCTACGTCGTCCTCGCCTTGCTCATGCCCCTGCTGGGGCTTGCGGTGGTGAAACGCACCAGCATCAAATCCTTCATCAACCAACACTTCTACAACTTCAAATACGACTACCGCGACTCCTGGCTGCAGGTCACCAAACGCCTCAGCACCGCCGTCGGCGACGACCGGCGGCTGCAACAGACCGCCCTGGAAATCTTCAGCGAGACCTTCGACTGTCCTCAAAGGGCCCTGTGGTTACGCCAAGGCCCCGGCTACGCCCTCGTCAGCCACCACGACCAGCACTTTCCCGATCCCCTGATCCCCCCCGACGATCCAGCCGTCCGCTTCCTCAACAACTGGCAATGGATCATCGATATCGACGAATACCAGCGCGACCCCAGCCTCTACCCCGGCCTGCACCTTCCCCCCTGGCTGATGCAGGCCACCCCCGCCGTCTGGCTGGTCATCCCATTACTCATGAACGCCGAACTCTATGGCTTCGTCACTCTCGGCCACTCCCGCTCCCGGCGGCGCATCGACTGGGAAGACATCGACCTCGCCAAGACCATCGGCCGCCAAATCACCATCAGCCTGCTGCAATCGCAAAACGCCCGCCAACTGGCCGAGGCCAAGCAATTCAGCGCCTACACCAAATTGGCCACCTACGTCATCCATGACCTGAAAAACATCATCTCTCAGCTTGACCTCATCAACCGCAACTACCACCGCTACAAAAACAACCCCGAATTCATCGAAGACATGCACCACACCCTCACCAACGCGGTGGAGAAAATGCGCCACCTGGTCTCCCGGGTCACCGCCACCACCCCCGGCAAACCGCGGCAAGACCCCATCGACCTCAACGAACTCCTGCAACGCCTGCGACAGCGCTACCGCCACCACCCCAAGGCCGGCGTCGAAATCGACATCCAACCCACCCCCGACCCCCTGCCGCTGCGCGCCGATCGGGAAAAACTACACACCATCCTCACCAACCTCATCGACAACGCCATCGACGCCATCGACGACCAAGGTCGCGTCCACGTCCATGGCGAGCGCCACCCCCGCTGGATCCTGATCCACATCCAAGACAATGGCGTCGGCATGACCGAAGAATTCATCCGCGAACGCCTGTTCAAACCCTTCGAAACCACCAAAGGCACCGAAGGCATGGGCATCGGCATGTACGAAGCCCGCGAATACATCGAAAGCCTCGGGGGACTGATCCACGTCCGCAGCGCCCCCGGAAAAGGCACCACCATCACCCTGCGCCTGCCCGCCTGAGCCCGGGCAAGCCTGCCAAGATTGCCACCCTCCCGGGCAATCGCGATAATCCAGCGTCACCCGTGGACGACAAAACCCATCCGTGCCGTTACTCCACCACCTCCAGCGCCTGCGCCACCACCTCATCCAGCCTCTCCGGCTCGGCCTGCAGCGGCTCATGGCCCTGCGCTCCTTCGGTGCCGGCAAGGCCCTGCTCACCGCCCTGGCACTCCTGCTGCTCACCCTCATCCTCGGCCCCTCCCTCGCCGCCTGGTGGCTGTTCGGAGTCGGGGAGGACCATCTGGGACGTTACACAGAAATCCACCAACGGCGCATCACCCCCATCGTCCTCGACCACCAAGGACAACTCATCGGCCTATGGCCGTGGAACGCCGACGGCAGCCACACCCCGCAACCCTACCTCGGCGCCGCCGTCACCACCCTCCCCCCCCACTGGTGGACCATGGTTGTCCTCCTCGAAGACGCCAACCGCCACCGCTGGTACCACATCGGCGGCATCGACTGGAGCCAATTCCCCAAAATGGCCGCCCGTTTCCTCCTCGGACGTCCCAACTCCGGCGCCTCCACCCTGGAAATGCAACTCATCAAAACCCTCAACGCCGACACCGACGTCGGCGGCCTGCTGCGGCTGAAACGCAAACTGCGCGACCTCCTCCACGCTCCCGCCGTCGCCCGCGCCCTCGACGAAGCCCAACTGGCTCACTGGGCTGCCGCCCACTTCCCCCTCACCGACTCCGGCCCCCACGGGCTGGAAGCCGCTTCCTGGCTACTGTTCAACCGCCCCGCCGCCCAACTCGACCTCGCCCACCAAGCCATCCTCGCCGCGGCCGTCAAACGCCGCATCCGCACCCGCCCTCGAGACCAAGCCGGCTGGGAAGCCGCCCAACGCCGCTGGCAAGGCACCCTGCGCCGCGCCCACCTCGCTCTGGAACGCCTGGCCCAGGCCGGCCACATCGACAGCAAACAACTGCAACGCGCCCACCTCGCCCTAGAGCGCATCCCCCAGCCCGACCTCCGTCCCGGCCCCACCCTCTCCCACTGCCTGGAACACCGCGAACGCGACGACATCGACCTCGCGGCCCGCAAACTCGACATCCGCGCCAAATTCATCGCCCAAGGCGAACTGCGGCAAGTCAACGCCGAACTCAGCCCCCTGCTCGGCCGTGACTGGCCACGGCACGCCAGCCGCATCCGCCTCACCATCGACCGCGACACCAACTGCAACGCCAAATGGCAGATCCACCGCCGTCACCGCGCCTGGACCCAGCGCCTCGGCCTGCCTCAAGAAAAGACCTACCTCGTCGTCGCCGTCGCCGACCACACCGGGCGCCTGATCCGCTTCTACGCCACCTCCGCCTACCCCCAATACCTCGCCTTCCGCCTGCAAGGCGGCCGCTTCCAGCGCACCGCCCCCCACGGAGACCAACGCCGCATCGGCTCCATCGGCAAAGTCTTCGCCGCCCTGCTCGCCGGGCGCGCCGGCGACCGCGCCGACACCCCCTACTACCGCCTGCGGCGGGCCCGGCTCATCGGCCGCTATCCCTACCAACAACGCAGCTGGTACCGCAACGCCGACGGCTTCACCGGCCACGCCGACGCCAACGAACCCGGCGCCGCCATCCCCGCCCGCCTCGCTTTCGCCCGCTCCGACAACCTCGCCGTCATGGAACGCCTGGCCCGCATCCCCCACCTGGCCCGCCAAGCCGACACCCTACTCGACGCCTTCGGCTTCTTTCCCGGCGACCTCCACGCCCCCATCCCCGACCTCGCCCTGGGCAACCTCCATGGCTCCCCGCGGCTGGTCCATGGCCTGTTCGCCCCCCTGGCCGCCCCCGAAGCCGGGCTCACCCCCGACTGCCGCCCCAGCCTGCTGGAACACCTCGAAGGCCACCCCCAACAACAGCGCCGCCTCCACCAACGGCTGACCGAAGCCCGGCACCAACGGCTGCAACAGTGCCGCAAGGCACGCCACTGGCTACAAAACAACCCCGGGCTCGACTTCGTCCACCAAGTCCTCGGTGCCGTACTCGATCCCCAAGCCCACGGCAGCGCCAGCCGCCACCTCGCCGCCCTACGCCCCGGCGGTCCCCATCGTCCCCGGCTCAGCATCGCCAAGACCGGCACCGTCACCGCCGACCCCGAACGCCGCACCACCCGCTGGGTCTGGCTCGGCGGCGCCTTCATCACCGCCGACGGCCGCCGCTACAGCTACCTGGCCCACGCTGGCCCCCTGGGCACCACCCCTGACCTGGGGCACGCCAGCGGCGGCCAACTGGGGCAAATCCTCGCCCCCATCCTCGAACCGCTCATCAGTCCCCGAACCACCAGCACCACGGACCACCCATGAACCTACTCGGCCACGTCATCTTCTACATCTTCATCTTCATCTCCTTCGTCACCACCGCCATCGGTCTCACCGTTCTCCTCCCGTGGTACCTCGCTGTCCCCCTCTCACTGGCCGTTAGCGGAGGCATGGCCTTCCTCGCCCCCAACCTCGTCCCCCGCTGGCACCAAAAAACCCGGGTGATCATCGCCTGGCTGGTCTACCCCCTCCTCACCAGCTTCTCCATCTTCTTCGCCACCGCCTTCTACTTCCAACACTTCAGCGCGCAAAGCCTCGCCACAGAGCGGGCCGAACAAAGCGAACTGGCCTTCCTTGATGCCCTCAACACCCTACACAACCGCTACCAGACTCTCGCCGGCGGCCTGGACGACCTGGCGCAATACTCCCAACAACAAGCGCGACGCGAAGAAACCCACGGTGGCACCTGCGCCGGCACCACCGGCACCGGCCGCGGCCCCATCTGGGCCATGCGCCGCTGGCAAGCCGACTACTTCACCGACGCCGCACGGCAATTCCGCACCATCGAACAACAGCTGCAACAAGAACTACGCGACCTCCGCCTCACCCTCTCCGCCACCGACGACCCCAGCCAACGGCTGCGCATCCTGCAACACCGCATCCCCAACCTCAAACAATACAACCGCCGCCCCGAAATCGAACACCTGCTGACCGACCTGGCCCAGCAAAACCACCACCAAATGAACGGCTACCCCCAAGACCCCGCCTACAACTACCAAAACGTCCCCTTCGGTGGCCACTACTGCCGCGACACCCGTCTAGCACAGCGCATCGACACCCTCGAAACCCTGGGCGTTCCCCAAGTGACCCTGCCGCAAATCGCCAGCTACGACCCCGGCGACCTACAACAAAACCTCGACCTGGTGATCAACGTCTGGCTCGACCTCCTCACCGGCAGCGGCAACGAGCTGCGCCTTGAAGGCAACCGGCTGCTCTCCTTCGGCGCCGGCATCTTCATCGACCTTATCATCCTCGGCCTCGGCTTCTACCTCGGACTCGAGCGCCGCAGCCACCCCGTAGCCCGCCGCCTCAACCCCGCCCGCACCCGGCGCCTGATCCAGCGACTGGAAGACATCATCAACCAATACCCCGAAGCCTTCCCCCTCCACCGCATGCCGGCACCGAAATACCGCAACCCCCGCGCCACCCTCAGACGAATCCAAATCGCCCTCGACGCCATCAGCCAACCCGCCGGCAGCGAAAAAGTCGTCCTGCTCCCCACCAACAGCAAAAAAATCCTCAAATCCCACCGAAGAAAAGGGCTCAGCGACAGCAGCGAACGGCGCCTCGAAGCCGTCATCGCCATACTCGAAACCCTCTCCCACTACCGCCTGCTGGGCGAACCCCTGCGCATCCCCAACCGCCACACCCACTACCAAGGCCACGACACCCACACCGTCGCCAAATGGTACGGACTCGACCGCAACAGCGTCGAAGCCTTCGCCGTCTACCTCCTTCCCCCCGAACTCATGAGCGAAGCCACCAGCCTGCTCACCCAG
>JALSHN010000369.1 GCA_026982215.1 Gammaproteobacteria bacterium | reverse complement strand
GGAACGGGCATTGGGCCATCACCAGGCCGCCCTGGAACTGTTCCTCACCAACCTGAGGCAACACCAGGGCCAGGGCAGGCGCCAGTGGGCCGCCCCCAACTACCTCTACGCCGGAGAACTGCTGCTTGACCTCGACCGCCCCGAAGAAGCCGTCGCCCTGTTACGCGACTACCCCTGGGCGGACGACCCGGACCACTCGCGGCGGGCCCGGGTATTCCGTCTCCTGGCCCTGGCCCTGGAGCGGTTGGGAGATCAGGAAGCGGCCCGTGCCGTGATCGCAGACGCCAAACGGCGGGTGGAGGCCGCGACATGGCAGCAGGAACTGGCCGCCGACGCCGCCCGTCTCGCCCCCCCACCGCCAGACCCCCTGTGGCCCTGTGGCCCCCTGGCATTGATGCTCCCCGTGGCCCTGGCCCTGATCCCGCCATTGCGTCGTCGCCATGGACGCTGGCTGCTGTTGGCCTTTTCCACCGCCGCCGCGCTGATGCTGGCGGAACTGCTGGCACGCCACTGGTTCCCCGATCCCGGGGCGGTACGCCACTTCCTCAACCCACCCCACAGCGTGTTCCGTTTCCGGCCGGCAGCGGGACTGATGCCCGGCATCGACTATGCCGTCAGCACCTTCACCGTCAACGACATCGGCCTGCGGGGTAACGACCTGAGCCAGGCCGGGGCCGCCCCCCGGATCCTCGTCATCGGCGGCAGCTCGGTGGAGGCCCTGTTCGTGGACGACGCCGACGCCTGGCCCCGGGTGGCCCAGGAGCAACTCCGACGCCAAGGACGCGCGTTGTGGATTGCCAACGCCGGCAAGAGCGGCCTGGACAGCTTCGCCCACCGCGTCCAGCTCCACCACGCCCTGCGGGAAATACACCCCCACGCGGTGGTGATCCAACTGGGCATCAACGATCTCAACCGCTGCATCTCCGGCGGCCGCCAGCGACTGCGACGGGACGCCCTCGCCGCCCGCCGCCCCGATTTCCATCAGCGCCACCCCGGGGTCTATGCCCAGATCCTTCCACCCACCCTACCCCGCCTGGCCCTGGCTCGCCTCCTCACCCGCCACTCACCCCCCCCGCCAAGCGGCGCCCAGGGCGTTCCCCAAGACGAGGCCGGCCGTTTCCTGGAAGAACAACGCCAGCGCCGCCGCCAAGCCGAGATCATCGACCAGCCGCCGCCGATCGATGACTGCCTGGCGATCTTCCGCGACAACCTGGAACGGTTGGCCGACCAAGCCGAGGCCGCCGGCACGCGGCTGGCCTTCCTCACCCAAGGCAGCCTCTACCGAGACGACCTCCCCGAAGAGCTGGCCGGTCTACTGTGGTTCGGCAGCGTCGACGAAGGCTTCTTCGCCCCCACACCGCCCACGCGCTACTACAGCGTGGGCGTCATGGCCCGCCTCCTCGAACGCTACAACCGCGCCACCTTGGAACTGTGCCGCCGGCGGCGGCTCCCCTGCATGGACGTGGACCGCCATCTTCCCAAAGACACCCGCAGCTACTACGACGACGTCCACCTCAACCGCGAAGGCTCACGCCGGCTGGGGATGGCGCTGGCCCACTTCATCCACCATCGGCTCCTGCCCCCTTGAAAGCCAGGGTATCGCCTCCTGGCCTCCCCTGCTACACTGTAGATAAATTCACAAAAACAATCACGAGGAGCCCGCCATGTCTCTGCAGCGTCCCCTTTGCCTGCTCATCCTCGCCCTGACCCTCACCGCCTGCGGCAAAGGGGCGACCAACAACAATCCTAGCGGGGACGGGGCAAATGACGGCGGCGGCGACCAGCGCCTGAGCCTGACAGGGGCAGACACCGCGGCCGTGGGCGGGCGCAGCGCCCCCCTCGGCGGCACCCTGGTCCAGGACAACAACAGCAACGCCCCCCTCGGCACTCTCTTTGCGGTGGCCTTCACCGGCTTCGACAACCTCAACGTCCTGGTGGCCACCCGGCTGGACAGCTTCGCCGTCTTCTGGGTCAGCGGTAAACCGGTGATCGTCTCTTATCTCATCGCGCCACTGGCGAGCGAGGGAGACAGCGGCTACACATGGCTGCTGGATTGCAGTGGCGACCCTGCCGATGGTGCCCCTCTCCCCAGCCAATGCGCCGACATCGCCGAACGGATCACCCTCGACCAAGGCAAGCGCACGGTGAGCATCCGCGATCTCACCCTGCCGGTCGATCTCGACGACAGCAGCAACCTGGCCTCGGCCCCGATGACCGTCACCGGCACCCTGGTCTGGGATGAGAACGACGACAACGCAGGCTCCGGCAACCCGCTCGAGGACCTCCTCTCTCCACGCTGAGAGAATGAGAGAAAAAGAGCTCAGGGTGCGATCAGCCCCGCCTCCAGATAACTGGCGTGGTATTCGAACACCACCTCGGGATCAGGGATGAGCGCCGCCTCGTCCCTGCCCTCGTAGTCGAGGTGGATGAGCAGATGACGCATCGCCTCCAGGCGGGCACGGCGCTTGTCATCGGCCCGCACCACCGTCCAGGGTGCATAGGGGGTATGGCTGCGGGCGAACATCTCGTTGCGCGCCAGGCTGTAGGCCTCCCACAGGGGCTGGGCCTGCTCATCGATGGGACTCACCTTCCATTGTTTGAGCGGATCATTGCGCCGCGCCTCTAATCGCCGGGCCTGTTCCTCCTTGTGGATGTCGAGATAGAACTTGAAGAACCGGATGCCGTCGCGCACCAGCATCTCCTCGAAGCGCGGCACCGTCTCCATGAACTCCTCGTATTCCTGCGGGGAACAAAACCCCATCACCCGCTCCACCCCGGCGCGGTTGTACCAGGAACGGTTGAAGAACACCATCTCCCCGGCCGCCGGCAAGTGGGGCACGTAGCGCTGGAAATACCATTGAGTCCGCTCGCGATCGGAAGGCTTGCCCAGCGCCACCACCCGGGACTCCCGCGGCGAGAGATGTTCCACGATGCGCTTGATGGTGCCGTCCTTGCCGGCGGTGTCCCGCCCCTCGAACAGCACCAGCAGCTTCTCCCCCCGGGCGATGACATGCCGCTGTAGCTTCACCAGCTCGATCTGCAAGGCATACAGCTGTTGCCGGTAATTCGCTTTATCCACGACGCCCCCTCAGCCTCCTTCCCGACTCCGAGCCATGATTACCGACCGGCCCACACCCAAAATAGCAGCATATTCTTCACAGCGCTGGCCGTGCCTGGAACAACAGCAGCAAGGTCCGCTGATCGGGTAGCCCGGTCACGGTCAACCCTTTTGCTTCCTGAAAGTACTCCAGCGCCTCTTGGGTAGCGGAATCGTAGCGGCCGTGAAGATCGCCCTCATAGAACCCCGACTGTTTGAGGGCCTGCTGAACCTGGATCAACGCCGCTCGGTAGATCTTGACCTCGGCCCGTTCCCCCTTGGCGGATACCATGGGGCTCGCCCGGGTCAGGCGCTGTGGCCACACCCCCTGGATCACCTGCCGCACCGCCTGCAACACCGAGGCCTTCGGTGCCTGACGGCAGACATTGGCCACGGCGTAGGAGACCAAACCGACGCTCTGCCACGGCATCAGGTCGAAGGTATCTTCCAGCCGTTGGTTGGCGCCAGTGAGGTAGCCCCCAAACCAACCGAGATACATCAAATAGGCCTGATCCTTGGCCTCGAAGGCTTGGAGATAGCGGGAACAGGCGACCCCACCCACACCCTTGACGCCGAAACGGCCTGACCCGTCGGCCGCCTGGGCCGCACCGCCCGTCCAGGCGAGCATCAGACACATCAGGGCACCACCCCACCTCATGGGTCACGCACCTCCCCCGTGATGAGCACCGACCTCACCCGTCTCATGAATTTTGCCTCCAGCGACCGACACAAAAAGGGCCGGTCCTGCGACCGGCCCCTGCCATGACATGCAAGCGCCGCAGAACGCCCTTAGCGGGCCCGTCGCCTGCCGGCGAAGGCCAACCCCAGCATGGCGGCGCCCAATAGCCATGCCGGTGCCGGCGCCGGCACCGGGGTGGTGTCGATGCTGACCGGCACCATGCTGAAACTGGCCATGCCGGCACCGATGAACCCCAGGCCGGTGACGAAGGCCAGTGGGTCGGAGGGATCCAGCCCCGCCTCCGGCTCGATGTCGCCGATGAGGAAACGATCGACGCCACCGGGATAGAGGCTGATGAAGTCATAGCTGTTGCCACTGGGATCCGAACCGTCCAGGATCGCCACCGGGGTAGGATCATAATCGCCCAACAGCGGATCGAAGAGATAGACACCGAACAGCGCGTCGCCGATGTCCGGCAGGGCAACCGCCGATCCAGGCACCGTCACCGAGGCGAAGTTGGGGCCGCCGTTGTTGATGTATTCATATCCCACGGCCACCACCGGGTCCACCCACCAGACGTCCTCCGACCATACGGGGAAATCGAACACGAAATCGCCGTCTTCGTCGATGAGGGGGAGGATGGGATCGAAGGGACTGGTCAGCGAGCCCAGTTCGATGAGCTTTTCGATTTCGATGGTGACGCTCTCACCGACCGCCAGATCGAGGTAATCGAGCTGGAAAGCGTAGGTATAATCGGCCGGGCCCGCAGTGAGCGGCGAGGTCTCGGCGTCGGCCAAGGTGTCGGCGCTCACATCGTTGAAACGATCGATCAGATCACTGTATTCGGCCACTTCCCAATGGAGCGCGTCGGCGCCGCCATCGTCGACGATGGTCACCGTGGCTTCGGTACCGCCGAAGTCGATCTGGGTGATGGAGGCGGGATTGTTGGGGATCACCGCCTGATCGATGATGTCGCTGTTGAGATCCCAGTCGGTGTAGACGAACCAGCTCAGATCGATGGGATCCGTACCGAGGTTGGTGATGGTGAGCATCTCGCTCAAGGTGGCGCTGGTGCTGCCGTTGGCCAGCAGGCTGTAAGAAACGTCGACGGCCAATGGATCACCGGCGTCGCGGGAACCGTAACTGGCCAGAAAGCCGTTGCCACCTCCCGTCACATCGGTGAGCGTCAGATCCCCCAGGGAGAACTCGGGCGAGCCGTCGATGGAGAACCAGAAGCTCTGTTCGTAGAGATGATCGGTGCCGCTGGGGAGATGCCCCAGGTATTCGATCTGGGCATTGAACGGATTGATGCCCGCCTCCCAGTCACCGTCCTGAATCAAACCACCCGTTTCCACGTCGAACATCACCGCCGCCGCCGGCATTGCCAGACCGGCCAGCAACAGGCCGACAACCAGTTTGTTCGTTCGATGTTTCATCATCTCCGCCACCTCTGGGGCTAGAAATAGTCACACGCTCGCCCCAACCCTGCGATTACTATGCCATTAATTTTTTCATTTGAATTCAAGGTGATACGAAGACCGCATCCTGCTCATGTCAAGTGTATCGACACCCATCAGGCGGAACCTCCCCGCCCACCGGGCAACGCCTTGGCTGCTGCGGCCCGCTGCCATTTGACCACCCCTTCGCGGCGCAGCAAGCGATAGGTGTATACCTTCACCGCATCGTTGACCAGCATCCACACCAGGGCATAGGCCCAGATCCACAGCGCCGCTTCCCAACCGATGGGGGTGACGAATACCCCATAGACGGCGATGAGGGTACCGGCGATCTCGGTGGTCAAGGTGGCGCCGAACAACAGCGGCGCCGGCCAGGGACGCTGCCACAACCAACCCTCGGCCCGCATCACGTAAAGCGTGGAATGGCCGGCGATGATGAGCTTGAGGAACAGTACCGTCTGGATGAAGGGCTCGGGTAGTCCGCGTTCCTGGAGGATGTAGAACAACAGAAAAGACGAGATGACCCCTGTGACCCCCAGAACCGTGGACACGGTGAGCAACTCGGGCATGTTCCAGCGCACCGGATGGCGATCGATCTTGGTGTGGTCGTAGGCGATCGCCAGGATGGGGATATCGTTGAGCAGCGCCAACAGGATGATCATGATGGCGGTGATGGGATAAAAATCGAATACCAGGATGGAAAGCGCCATGAACAGGATGATGCGGATGGTCTCGGCGATGCGGTAGATGGCATAGGCCTTCATGCGCTCGAAGGTGATACGCGCAAGGCGGATGGCCTCGTTGATCACCGACAGCCCCGGCGCGGTGAGGATGATGTCGGCGGCGGCGCGGGCGGCGTCGGTGGCGTTGGAAACGGCGATGCCACAATCGGCCTTCTTGAGTGCCGGGGCGTCGTTCACCCCGTCTCCAGTCATGCCCACCATGTGTCCACCTTTCTGCAAGGTGTCGACGATACGGTATTTGTCCTCGGGAACCACCTCGGCGATGATGTCCGCCTGTTCGATGAGGGCCACCAGGGCCGACTCGTGCACACGGAGAAACTCCTGGTCGAGCATGGAGACGTCGAACAACCGCTGCAGTTCCTCCATCACCGACTCGGCGAAACGACGCGCCTCGCCCAGGTCGGCCTGGGGATGGAAACGGTGGTAGATGGCGGTGGTGAGCGCCCGACTGAGCTCCAGCAGCTCTTCGGCCGCCCCCCCGCTGATCTGTGAGGCCCGCAAGGTACGTTGCCCCAACCCCAGCAGGCGGCCGATCTCGCGGGCGATGGCGGCGTTGTCGCCGGTGATCATCTTCACCGTGACACCGTAGTCGCGCATGGCCTGGATCACCGCCTGGGAGTCCTCCCGGGGTGGATCGAACAGGGGAATCAGCCCCACGAAGCGTGGACTCTCCTCATCCTCCCCGCCGAGGTGACGCACCGCCACCGCCAGGGTGCGATATCCCTTGGAGGCGAACAGGTCCACCCATTTCTGCACCGACTCCCGCGCCATCCCTTCCAGACCGCACAGCTCCATGATCACCTGCGGCGCCCCCTTGGCCACCCACAGCCGTTCCCCGTCACGCTCCACCTCGGCCTCGGTCCGTTTGCGGATCGGATCGAAGGGGGTGAAATGCCGCTGACGCCACCCTCGGAGCTCCACCTGCCCGCGAAGATGTTCTTGCAGATAGCGGTAGATGGGCTGCTCGATGGGATCGCGATTCTCCTCGCGCGAGGCCAGGGCGGCATAGAGGAACAACGCCTCCTCGGTGAAGCCCTCCGCCACCATGGGCTCGGCCACGGTCATGCGGTTCTGGGTGAGGGTGCCGGTCTTGTCGGAACAGAACACGTCCACCCCCGCCAGCTCCTCGATGGCGGAGAGTTTGGAGACGATGGCCTTGTGGCGCGCCAGATTCATCGCTCCCACCGCCATGGTCACCGAGAGTACCGCCGGCAGCGCCACCGGGATGGAGGCCACGGTGAGCACCAGGGCGAAACGGGCGATTTCCAGGAAGTCCTCGTGGCGGAACAGGGCCACCATGACGATGAGCACCACCAGCGCCACGGTGATGAGGATCAGATAGTTGCCGATGTGGATGACCATTTTCTGGAAATGGCTGCGTTCGTGCAGCCCGGCCTCGGCCACCAGGGAAACCACCGACTGGAAGCGGGTGCGGGGACCGGTATTGACCACCACCGCCCGCATCTCGCCTTGTTTGACGACGGTATTGGCATAGGCCACGTCCGCCGGTGCCTTGGAAACCGGCAGGGACTCCCCGGTGAGGGCGGATTGGTCGAGGAGCAGATAATCACCGTCGATGAGCTGGACGTCGGCGGGGACGACGTCGCCGATCTTGAGCTTGACGATATCACCGGGCACCAGTTCCCGCGCCGGCAGGTGACGGAACTTGCCGTCACGCAACACCAGGGCCTGGGCGGCCATCCGTTCTTTGAGAGCCTTCAGGGCATTCAACGCCCGGTGTTCCTGGGCAAAGTCGAGCCCGGCGTTGACCAGCAACATCACCAGGATGATGGTGAAGTCCTCCCACTTGCCCACCAGGGCGGAAAGGAGGGCGGCGACCTCGATCATCCAGGGAATGGGGCCCCAGAAACGGCGGAAGATACGGTGCCACAGGGGTTCTTCTTCCTCCGCCACCTCATTGGGACCGAAACGCTGCAACCGCGCCTCGGCCTCACTTTGGGAGAGACCGCGCTCGGCGTCACTGCCCAGATCATGCAGGGTCTGACGAGGATCCTGCCCTTGATAATCGTCGCTGTGGCGAAGGGCGGGTTCTCCGTCCCCGGTTGCTCGTCTTGTCATTTCCCCGCCTCGATGAGATGACTCAGTTCGCCGTAGGCGGCCTCGATGCGCTCACGGGCCGCCACCAGCCCACAGGGGTTTCCCCGCTGATAGCGCTGCAACGCCCGTTGCAAATCCGCCTCGGCCGCCGCCCCCAGCAGGCGCCCACTCCCGTCCCAGCGCACTGACTCGGCCGCCTGGCGTGACGCGCGCCAATGCCGTGTCACCGCCTCGAGCTCACCGGCCATCAATGCGATACGAGCCCGTTCCAAGTGATATTTGGCCTCCACCAACCCACGCAAGCGCCGATAACGCTCCCCTGGATCGCGCAACAGGCTCTGGTAGTCCAGCCCCCGGACATATTCCGCCCGCTGCACGGCCCAACGCACCACGGCGTCATCCCACGGCAGGGCAGCGAGATAGACCGGTGCCCGTGTGGGGTCCTCGTTGCACACCAGCACCACCAGCCCGCCCTCGCCTTTGACGAACGCAGGCGGCCCCGCCACCTCGGCCTGGGCGAGTGACAACGACACGAGACACAGCGTAACGAGGATCCAGCGCATCGCCCCCTCCGTCGGGTGGGAACATCCGCTGGGCAGTATAGGTGGGCCGGTGGGCCTTCGCCGCGGGGATCAGTCCCGGCAGGCGGGGAGACCGGAGGTGAGATCGGGATAGCGCAAAGGGCGCCCCAGCAGACGCAACAGGCGGGAATTGTCGATACGGCGCGATTCGCTCAGATAGCTCAGCATCCCCGGGGAGAGGCACCGCTCAGCCTCGGCCCGGTCGATACGCGGGGGAGAGGGCAGATCGAAGAGGCGGGCGATGCCTTCGAAGTAATCACTCATCGGGCTGGGATGACCATCGGCGACATTGTAGACCCCCTCCCCCCGCTCGGCCGCCGCCAAACACGCGTCCACCAAGTCATCGACATGGATACGGTTGGAAGGTGGACTGCACTCCGGCGCCAACACCGGCTCACCGCGACGCAGGCGCTCCAAGGGCAAACGTCCAGGACCGTAGATGCCGGCCACACGGAGAATGGCCAGCCGGGCCGACCAACGGCGGGCGGCATCCACGGCGCGCCGCTCCGCCTCCAAGCGTCGCCGGCCGCGAGCCGTAGCGGGCCGGGGCGGGACCGATTCGTCCACCCACGTCCCTCCGGCATCGCCGTACACCGCCGTGGTACTGAGCAGGACCAAGGCCTCGGGACCCGCCCCGTCTTGGGCGCGGAGAAAGCGTCCCAGTCGGGGGTCGTCCTCGCCCTCCCCTGGTGGCGGGACGAGGTAAAAGATCCACTTGGCCTCCACCGCTGGCGGCGTCTGGCTGTCCAGATCCACCACCGACACCGTCATCCCCAGCGAGGCCAGCCGGCGGGCCGAATCGGGGCGCCGCACCAAGGCGGTCACCGGGTGACCGGCCGCCATCAATGCCTGCCCCAGACGGCGCCCCACATCCCCGCAACCGACGACGTAGGCCCGATTCTCCGCCTCGCCCACCGTTTTCATGGCCTCGAAGGGGCAACCGCCACCGCCGGCAAGGCGTCGGGGCGCACGATGGGCAGGCCGGGCTGCTCGCCGCCCTCGCCCCGCAGCCACCGGCGCCGCTCCAGCTCGGCGGCCAGCTCCAATCCCGCCTTCCACACCGCCCGGGCAGCGGCCTCTTCATCCGCCTGTTCCAACACCTGAGACAACAACCAATGCGCCTCGGGCAGACGCCCCCGTTCGCACGCGGCCTG
>JALSHN010000368.1 GCA_026982215.1 Gammaproteobacteria bacterium | reverse complement strand
TCGCCGGCACCGGTCGGGCTGGCCCAGTGATTGGAGGGCTGGGTGTAGGGGAAGTAGTGGAGGTCGATGAGGGGTTCGGCCTCGGCGTCGTAGTCCACCAGGGAGAGAAGTTCGGGGACCGGGGACCGTGGGCAGGCGCCAGTCGTCGCTTTGCCCGGCGGTGTTTCGTTCCTGGTTGAATCGTTCCACCGCCTGCACAGGGCCTGTGGCCATTCATAACGGTCTGCATGGCCGTTGCAGCCGCCGTTTTCCCAGCGTTGCCCCAGGTCGCAGCGCTACCACGAGAGCCCGGTGGCCCGGTCACGGATCACCCCGGGCCCGATTTCGACGAAACGATCGGGGTAGTAGACCGGGGAGGCGTAGTTGCATTCCTGCGCCGCTGCGTTCCACGAGGCGAGCAGCATGAGCAAGATGGCGACCGGTTGCGTTGCCGAAGCACGAGATATACCCATGCCGGTAAGGGTGACACAAACGAGACTTGGGCGAGGCTTAAGAAAAAAAGCGGGGTGCGCGAGGGGGGATGCGCACCCCGAACAAGAGGGAGGATGTGAGAACATCACGGACCGTGCGATCCGCCACCCAACAGCTAAGGGGGAGGTCTGTCGGGTGCAGTGGATGTTTTGCATGCTCTGTGCCAGGAAGGCGGTGGTGGGCTGTCTGCCTCGTTTTTCCTGGTCCGGATGGGGGAGAGGCGTTCAGTGACTGTATCTAGCGACACCCTTTTGACGTTGCGTGACGAAGCCCTGGCGTTGTGGGAACAGGCACTGGGGGCGGTGCATGGGCGGCGGGTGGCCCATGAGGCATTGCGGGGGATAGCGGATGGAGGGCCGGTGGGCCTGATCGTTCTGGGAAAGGCAGCGCCCTTTCTGGCCCAAGGGGCATGGGAGGCCTTGGGACGGCGGATCAGGGTGGCGTTTGGGGTGGGGGCGAGCGAATATGCTCCATTGTGGCAGCCTCCTGCGGGGTGGCAGTGGTATTGGGGGGATCATCCCGTGCCTGGGGAAGCCAGCCTGGCGGCCGGGGAGGCGTTGTTGTCTTTCCTGGCCCGACCCGCGCCGCCCGGGGGATGGGTGGTGTTGATCTCCGGTGGTGCCTCCAGTCTGGTGGAGAGTCCGGCAGCAGGCGTTTCGGCGGCGGATCTGGCGCGGGCCAACGCCTGGTTGTTGGCCAGCGGGCTGCCCATCACCGCGGTGAATGCAGTGCGGCGGCGCTTGTCTCGTCTCAAAGGGGGGGGATTGGCGGCTGCCTTGGCTCCGGCGCCGGTATGGGCCGGTTATCTCTCCGATGTTCCCGGTGATCGTCTTACCGATATCGCTTCCGGCCCTTTGTTTGCTGAATGTCCGCCGTTGCCGGACGGTCTGCCGCCATGGCTGGAGCGTCTGTGCCGTCGTCGGGAAATGGTGTTGTCCCCGACGTCGGTGAGGCACCACTTGTTGGCCGGGGCGGGGGATGCCCTGCATGCCGTCATGGAGGCGGCCGGGAGGCGGGGTTGGCGGGTGTATCGTCATCCTCGACCGTTGACGGGAGAGGCCGAGGTGGTGGGGCGCCGTCTGGGGCGTTGGTTGGCCGGGGCGGCGCCTCGCGGGGTGCATGTGTGGTGCGGGGAGACGACGGTGCGCCTGCCGCCCGGGGCTGGGCATGGCGGGCGGAACCAGCATCTGGCCTTGGCGGCGGCCTTGGAGCTGGGGGGAAGGGAGGTGGTGTTGCTGGCCGCCGGCAGTGATGGCCGCGATGGGACCGGGGAGCATGCCGGGGCCTGTGTGGATGGTACGACTGCCGCACGATTACGGGCAGCGGGCCTGGACGGGGAGGTGGTGCTCCGCCGGGCGGACAGCGCTCCGGCGTTGGCGGCGGTGGGGGATGCCTTGCCGGCGCGGGTGACGGGGACCAATGTCGCGGATTTGCTGATCGCTTTGCGGCCATAAAGCAGGGCGGTCGCTTGCCGATACAGCATGTCAGGAATCAAGGGCGAGGCCATGAGCCGAGAGCGAGATCGAGGAGACGACGGCGGGATCGATCTGCAACAGGCGAAGATCCTGGTGGTGGACGATGAGCCAGTGAACGTGGCGTTGCTGGAGCGCCTGCTGCGTGCCGAGGGATATCGGCACATCACCGCCACCACCGATCCCCGTGAGGCGGTGGCTTTGTATCGTGAGCAACGTTCCGACATCGTCTTGCTCGATATCCGCATGCCTTACATGGACGGGTTTCAGGTGATGGCTGCCTTGCGCGAGCAGGATGAGGCGGACGATTACGTGCCGGTGCTGGTGCTCACCGCGCAGATCGATCCGGAGACCCGTATGCGGGCCTTGCAAGAGGGCGCGCGTGATTTTCTCAACAAGCCCTTCGATCGCTGGGAGGTCCTCACCCGCATTCGCAACATGCTCGAGGTGCGCCTGTTGCACAACCGGGTGCGTCAGCAGAACCGGGAACTGGAGGCACGGGTGCGGGAACGGACCCGCGAGTTGCACGAGACCCGCCTGGAGATCATCCGTCGCTTGGGACGGGCGGCGGAGTACCGTGACAACGAGACCGGTAATCACATCATTCGCATGAGTCAGGTGTCGCAGCGTCTGGCTCAGGCGGCGGGTCTGCCCGAGGCGCAGTGTGAGCTGATCCTCCATGCCGCGCCGATGCACGACATCGGCAAGATCGGTATCCCCGACCGCATCCTGCTCAAGCCCGGCAAGCTGGAGGCCGAGGAGTGGTCACTGATGCAGCGGCATGTGGAGATCGGTGCCGAGATCCTCTCCGGGCACGATTCCGAGTTGATGCGCATGGCGCGCCGCATCGCCCTTACCCATCACGAGCGCTGGGACGGCAAAGGGTATCCTCGTGGACTGAAAGGGGAGGAGATCCCGGTGGAGGGGCGGATCGTCGCCATCGCCGATGTGTTCGATGCCTTGACCTCCGAGCGCCCCTACAAGCGGGCCTGGGCGGTGGAGGAGGCGGTGGCGGAGATCCAGCGGGGAGCGGGCAATCATTTCGACCCGCACCTGGTGGCGCTTTTCATGGAGATCCTGCCGGAGGTGTTGCAGATCCGGGAGGCCTATCGTGACGATGCCTAGACGGCTGGAGGTGGCGGTGATGCGTGAAGACCGCAGGGCGAATCCGCGCAAACGCTTGCGTCGGAGCGAGGTGCCGGGGGAGTTCTATCTCCTGGTAGGGGGCGAGCGTTTGCGCTTGGACGATGCCTATGACGTCTCCGTCTCTGGAATGGGGATCGGGCTGGGGCGTTGTATTCCCGTGGGGGAGGCGGTGCGGGTCGGTTATCGTGACGGCGAATTCGCCATCGAACTGGATGCCGAGATTGCTTGGTGCGAGGAAGGCACGGAAAATGGTGTTCACCGTTTGGGATTGCGTTTCTCGCCCGACCCCTTGCAGGCGAACGACAATGCCCTGTTTTTTATGACCTTGCGGGAGTATCTCGACGACTTCGGCGATCTGCCCTGAAGGCGATGTCCTATTGCGATTTCTTCGAGGTGTCTCGTTCGAGGAACAGGACGTGCAGGGTCATGTTGTCCGGCAGGCCGGTGGCAGGCAGGCCGCGCTGGCGCTGGAAGCGCTCCACGGCCTCGGCGGTGGCGTTATCGTAGCGGCCGTGTTCACGGCCCCGGTAGAGGCTCATCTCCTTCAGACGCGCCTGTAAACGTCGCAGGGTTTCTTGATAAATCAATACCTTGGCTCCGCTGCGCCGGGCCTCGATCTGAGGTGAGCGTTGGCGGATCCGCCATTCGCTCAATCCTTCCAGCAGCTTGTTGACCGCGATGTGGAAGGGTTGTTTGGGGTGGCGTTTGCAATGCCCTTCCAGCAGTAGGGCAAGGTAGGACTCATTTCCCCAGGGCAGTAGATCGAAGGTGTCGCGACTGGTGAGGTTGAGCGCGCTCAAGTAGCCGTCCACCCACAGGAGGAAGTCACGTCCGCCGTCTTTTTGCTTCCGGGCCTGGACGAAATCGGCACAATTCAGTGCTCCCGGTCCCCGCAGGGCGAAGGCGCCTTTGGCATCGGCGGCCTGAAGGACGGGGCTCGATAGGCTGAGCAGGAGCACGAGGGTACTGATGAAGGCGGTGGGTCGAGGCATGCGCGGTGTCCTCGGGAATGGAGCACTTGGTTCGGGTTGATGGGCGTCAGGAGACGGGCAGCCGGTAAACGGGAGCGGCCATGCCGTTTTGCGGCATGGCCGTCCAGCGGGGCCTGGGCCTGAGATCTCAAGCGCGGCGACGGCGGGCCCAGGCCAGTCCGCCCAGCCCCAGCAGCAACAAGGCCGGAACGGCGGGAGCAGGCACGGGATTGTAGTCCTGGGTGATCGGGGTCATTTTCAAACCGATGCCGCTGCCGCCGCCGACGAAGGTGAGTCCGGTGACGAAGGCATAGGGGTCGGCAGGGTCGAGCATGTTGCCGAGCTCGATGCCATCGATCATGAAAGTGGCGTAGCCGGCGGGATCGTAGTCCAGCAGATTGAAAGTGCTGCCGGCGATGGCGATGCCGAGAAAGTCGAAGCTGGAACCGTTCCAGCCGTAGACGTTGTAGAGATCGTCCCCGAAGGGGAGATCGGGCAGCAGTACGGTGGCGAAATTCGGCCCGCTGCTCTCATAGATGTAGCCCACGGCCACCACCGGGTCGATGAAGATGGGCTGGGTGGGATCGATGCCCACGCCGGCATCGCCGACGTCGATGATGAAATCGAAGCCGTCACTGGGGTCATCCCCCTCGATGGGCATGATGGGGTCATCGGGGGAGGTGCCCGGGAGCATGAGGCCGGTCATGTTGGCGACGAAGATGCCCGAGTCGAGCACCGGATCGTTGGTGTCGGAGATGGCGATCTTGATGTTGTGCACCACCTGGTCGGGGTCCAGCAGGCCCACGGCGGTGAGGGGCACGGTGAGGCCGTCGTATTCGATGGGATAGTCGCCGGCGGTGTTGTCGAGGAAGTTGCCCTCGGTGATGCTGCTGGTGCGGACGCTGAGTAGGCTGCCGTCGGCGAAGCCGGCATAGTTCACTCCATCGACGAAGATGGCGGCGATGTCGGGGAAGGCGTCGGCGAATTCAGGGTATTCCTCCGAGCCGAAGATGAAATCGAGGCTGATGGCGTTGACACCGGGATCGACGGTGAAGTCGAAGCTCAGCACGGTGGAATCCCAGGTCGTATCCATGAAGCCGGCGGCGCCGAGCAATGCGTCGAGCCCGGCGTCCCCCAGGCCACTGGCGAAACCGGTGAAACCGCTGTCGGTGTTGCTGAGGGGTGGATCGGCATAGCCGGAGGTCAGCAGCACGCCGTCGGGGAGGGTGATTCCGTCGCCGAAATCGAGGTTGTAGAAGAAGGCGGCGGAGCCGTAACCGTCCGGCATCGGGGGGAATTCACCGTTTCCATCGGGAGGTGGGATTTCGAAACCATCCTCGGGGAGGCCATCGAAGGGGACATCGCCCTCCCCGATGAAGAAGAATTCCCCGTCACGAGGGGGAGGGCTGGATCCGTCAAAATTACCGACATATTCGGCGCTGTCAGGCACGATATAGATGCCGCTGCCCGGTGCCACCAGGGCGCCGGCCAGTTCATCTCCCAGGCCGCTGTAACCGTTGATGTCGTTGTAGAGGTCGAAGACTACGGCCTGGGCACTGCCCGCGGCAAGGGTGGCCGCGATGGCGGCACCGAGCAATGTGCGTTTCATGTTTTGGAGCCCCCTGGTTGGAAATTTTGTTCTGCCTCTGCGTCAGCAATATGCGAGCCATGATTTTTATTGTTTTCATTTCAATAGGTTGTGTTTTTTCGTCGTGGTTTATCGGTTGGTGTGTTGTCTTTTTCGACAACCGGCTTGAGGTGCGACGGGGGGCGGAGGATAATCCCCACTTCAATTATCGGGATCGAGGTTCGAGAGATGGCGGTGGGGCTGTCGGCCCCGGAGGCACTGCCGGTGATCACCGGGGTGCGCCTCGGGGTGGCGCGGGCCGGGCTGGCCCGGGGCGAGCGGGACGATGTGATGGTGATGCAGCTGGCGCCGGGAAGTACGGTGGCCGCGGTGTTCACCCGCAATCGCTTTTGTGCCGCGCCAGTGCAAGTGGCCCGCGAACACCTCGCCCAGACCGCGCCGCGTTATCTGGTGGTGAACGCTGGTAACGCCAATGCCGGAACCGGGGAGCGGGGGCTGGCGGATGCCCGCCGGGTCTGTGCCCGTCTGGCCGGGCTCGCTGGGGTGGCCGAACAGGCGGTGTTGCCTTTTTCCACTGGGGTGATCGGCGAGTATCTGGATCTGGAGCGCTTGCTGCCGGCGGTGGAGCGCGCCTGGGCCGGCTTGCGCGAGGACGGCTGGTCGGCGGCCGCCCGGGCCATCATGACCACCGATACCGTGCCTAAGGGGACCTGGCGGCGGATCGAGTTGCAGGCCGGGCCGGTCACCCTCACCGGTATTGCCAAGGGTTCGGGGATGATCCGCCCGGACATGGCCACCATGCTGGCCTATCTGGCCACCGATGCCGCCGTGCCCCGCGAGCGCCTGCAGGCGATGTTGCAACGGGCGGCGGATGTCTCGTTCAATCGCATCACCGTGGACGGGGATACCTCCACCAACGATGCCTGTGTGCTGGCGGCCACCGGCCGGGTGGTGGTGGCTGAACACGAGTGGCCGCGGCTGGAGGCGGCGCTCACCTCTCTGGCGCAGGAGCTGGCGCAGGCCATCGTCCGCGACGGTGAGGGGGCGAGCCGCTTCGTCACCGTGCGTGTGGAAGGTGGTGCCAGCGAAGCGGATTGTCTGGCGGTGGCCTACACCATCGCCCACTCGCCGCTGGTGAAGACGGCCCTGTTCGCCGGCGACCCCAACTGGGGGCGGATCCTGGCGGCGGTGGGGCGGGCGCCGGTGGAGACGTTGCTCTTGGACCGGGTGACCATCTTCCTGGATGAAGTCTGTATCGTCCGCGCCGGGGAGCGGGCCGAGGACTACCGCGAGGAAGACGGTCAGCGGGTGATGTCGCGACCGGAGGTCACCATTCGGGTGGATCTGGGGCAGGGGGAGGCCGAGGCCGACCTATGGACCTGTGATCTGTCCTACGACTACGTGCGTATCAACGCCGAATACCGAACGTGACACTTTTCGAAGGAGACACGCATGGAAATCCTGCTCGCCAATCCCCGCGGTTTTTGCGCCGGGGTGGACCGCGCCATCGATATCGTCGAGCGGGCGCTGGCCCAGTTCGGGGCGCCCATCTACGTGCGCCACGAGGTGGTCCACAACCGCTTCGTGGTGGAAGACCTGCGCGGCAAGGGCGCGGTGTTCGTGGAAGAGCTGGACGAGGTGCCGCAAGGGGCCACAGTGATCTTCAGCGCCCACGGGGTCTCGCGGGCGGTGCACGCGGAGGCGGCCCGCCGCGGCCTGACGGTGTTCGATGCCACCTGTCCCCTGGTGACCAAGGTACACATGGAAGTGAAGCGTCATTTGCGCGCCGGTGACGAAGTGGTGCTCATCGGCCATGCCGGCCACCCGGAGGTGGAGGGCACTCTGGGCCAGGTCGCGCCCGGTGAGGGAGTCATCCATCTGGTGGAGACCCCCCAAGACGTGGAGAAGCTGGAGGTGGCCGATCCCCAGCGGGTGGCCTACGTCACCCAGACCACCCTGTCGCTGGACGACACCCGCGAGGTGATCGAGGCCCTGCGCCGGCGCTTCCCCGCCCTGCAGGGGCCCAAGAAGGACGACATCTGCTATGCCACCCAGAATCGCCAGCAGGCGGTGAAGCGCCTGGCCCGGGCCTGTGACCGGCTGCTGGTGGTGGGTTCCCGCAACAGCTCCAATTCCAATCGGCTGCGCGAGGTCTCCGAGAGTCTGGGCACGCCGGCCCGCCTCATCGATGGGGCGGAACAGATCGACCCGACCTGGTTGGGGGACGCCAAGGTGGTGGGGGTCACCGCCGGTGCCTCGGCGCCCGAGGTATTGGTGCAGGAGGTGGTGGACCGCTTGCGCGCACTGGGGGCCGAGTCGGTGCGTGAGTTACCCGGTGAGCCGGAGACGGTGGTCTTCCCCCTTCCCCGCGCCCTCCAAGCCTGATTCCTCTGGCCCGTACCCGACTGGTGCGGGCCTCTCCAGCACTGTTTTTCCCTTCCCTTTAAAGATTTTCTCCGCCCCTGTCGTTAACACGCCGGAACGGCCCTGACAACGGCCCCGGAGTGTGACATGACAGAGCAGGCATCAGCCACCAAGACCCTGGTGGTGACCTTCGATGCGGTCGCCGACATCAGCAGCGTGGGCGAACTCCACCGCCATCTGTGCCAGGCCCTGGCGGTCGGGCAACCAGTGGAATTCCGCGCTCGTCGTTGCGAGCGGATGGACACCGCCGTATTGCAGACGGTGTATGCCTATCACCGGGCCGCCAAGGCGCGTGGGTTGCCGGTGAGTTGGAGCGGGGTATCCCCGGCGGTGGTGGATGCTGCGCAACGGCTGGGTCTGGCGCAGGGGTTGGGCTTGCAAGGCAATCAATGAGAGGACGGAGTTATGGCGAAGATACTGGCTGTGGATGACTCGGTGTCCATGCGGCAGATGGTGACCTTCACCCTGAAGAGCGCCGGGCACGAGGTGGTGGAGGCCGCCGACGGCCAAGAGGCGCTGGACAAGGCCCGCGGTGGCAAGGTGGACCTGGTGGTGACCGACGTCAACATGCCGCGCATGGATGGCATCACCTTGGTCAAGGAGCTGCGCAAGCTGCCCGATTACCGCTTCACTCCCATCCTGGTGCTCACCACCGAATCGGCCGGCGACAAAAAGATGGCCGGTAAGCAGGCCGGGGCCACCGGCTGGATCGTCAAGCCGTTCAGCCCCGAGCAATTCCTCAACACCATCAACCGCGTCCTGGGTTGAAGCCATGGATATCGACGTCTCCCAGTTCTATCAAGCCTTCTTCGAGGAAAGCCTGGAAGGGCTGGACAGCATGGAGGCGGCCCTGTTGGGGCTGGACACGGGGGCCGTCGACCATGATGCCATCCACGCCATCTTCCGCGCCGCTCATTCCATCAAGGGGGGGAGTGCCACCTTCGGTTTCGCCCAGATCGCCGAGTTCACCCATGTGATGGAGACCCTGCTGGACCAGATGCGCGAAGGTGAGCGCGAGGTCACCCAGGAGGCGGTCAATCTGCTGCTCAACTCGGTGGATCTGCTGCGGGAGATGCTCGAGGCCGCCCAGCAGGGCACCACTGTGGAACAGGGGCGGGTGGACGAGGTGCAAAAGGCCCTGGAGGCGTTACTGAACGGCGAGGGCGCTGCCGGAGGTCAAGGGACTGCCTCAGCCCATGGAGAGGAAGCGGCCGATGAGACTCAGTCTCCCCCAACGGATCCAGTGGAGAGTGAAGCGACGGATGAGGCCTCCGCCGGAGCAGCGGGTTGGCGGATCCATTTCCATCCCTTCGAACACCTCTTGAAAACCGGCAACGACCCGGTGCGGATGTTCCGTGAGCTGGGGTTTCTCGGCGAGGTGACGGTGCACTGCGACGACAGTCGTCTGCCCGAGCTGGAGGCCATGGACCCGGAGGTGCCCTACCTCACCTGGACCCTGGAGCTGCACACCGATGCCCCCAGGGAACGGGTGATGGAGGTATTCGAATGGGTGGACGGCGACTGCGAGCTCACCATCGAGCCCCTGGGAGGCGAGGACTCGCCGCCGGCGGCGGAATCCGCCCAGGGGGCGGATGCCGATGTCGAAGCGCCGGAAGCGCCGGCATCGAGCGGCGAACATGCCGCCGAGCAAGACCCCCGAGTCTCGCCGGCTCAATCCGAAGAGAAACCTACCGGTCCCGATGTAGCGGAGACTGCCGTCACCGAGAATGGGACACCCGCGGTGGCCACGTCCTCCC
>JALSHN010000367.1 GCA_026982215.1 Gammaproteobacteria bacterium | reverse complement strand
GCCATCCAGCACCCGGCCCAGCAACGCCTCGCCGGCCGGGGCACTGTAACGGGCGCCGGTGGGGATCACCCGCGCCTGGGGGTGGATGCCGCGCAGGTCACCGGTGGGCATGAGATAGAGGTGGTCACCGGCGAAGCCCACCACTTCGGCCTCCACCGCGTGGCCGCCGCCGCTCTTCACCAGACAGCGCGCCCCCACCTCGGCCTCGCAGCCCACCGCTTCCAGGGTGAGCCCCACCAGACGGGTGAGGCGCCCCTCCACCACCAGGGGCGGCGGCTCCTGCAAGCGACGCCGGTAGGGGGCCAGCCGGGCCAGCCACTGAGGCGCACGATGGGGATCAGGGGCCATGGTCGGAGGATGGTTCGTCTCGAGGGTCGCCCGGCGCCAGAGCCCCCGCACTGGGAGCCCCGGCCTCGGGGGATGCGGTCTCGGCAGAGGCCGGTGTCGTGGGATCGGGGACTGGGGCGCTGTGGCCCGACGGTTCCTGATCGGCCTCCCGTTCACCGCCCAGGGCCTGGGCGATGAGGGCACCGAGCCGGGTCTCCACGGTGGCGTCGATACGGGAATCGGCGCTCTCCACCCGACAGCCGCCGCGGGTGAGGGTGGGCTCTTCGACGATACGCCAGCGGGCCTCCTCGCCATTCTCCACCGCCAGGGCCTGGCGCACCAGGGCGGCGTCCTCGGGATGGAGCACCACGCGGATGTCGCGGGCGGCGGCGGGCAGCAGGTTGACCGCCTCGCGTACCACCGAGACCACCACCCCGGGATCGGTCTTCAGTTCCCGGCGCACCAGATGACGGGCGACGATCATGGCCAGTTGGGCCAGCTCGGCGGCCACCTGTTCGTCCAGCTCCTGGAAAGGGGCCTCCAGGGCATCCAGCAATCGGGTCAGTTCCTCGCCACGCACCCGCAGCTCGGCCAGGCCCTGGGTCCGTCCTTCCTCCAGCCCTTGCTGGAAGCCCTCCTGCCGCCCGGCCTCCAGCCCGGCGGCCCGCCCTTCTTCGAAGCCGGCTTGATAGCCCTCGTCGTGGGCCGCTCTTTGAATGGCCTCGATCTCTTCCACGGTGGGCAGTTGCGGCCCACGGGCCCGCTCGGCCTCTTCGGCCTCGTGCCCTCCCACCGGCGGCGGCGTCCAGGGTCGTGCCTCTTGGGCCTCTTGGGCCTCGATGACGTTGCGCCCCATGGTTCAATATCCTCAGAGGAATTCCTCGCCGCCACCGCCGAGCATGATGTCGCCGTTCTCGGCCATGCGGCGGGCGATGGCGACGATCTCTTTCTGCGCCGCTTCAACGTCGGCCAGGCGTACCGGGCCCTTGGCCTCCAGGTCGTCACGCAGCATCTCGGCGGCGCGCTTGGACATGTTGCGGAAGATCTTTTCTTTCAGGGCGTCGTCGGCGCCCTTGAGGGCGATCACCAGGGTGTCCATGTTGACCTCGCGCAGCAGCGCCTGGATGCCGCGGTCGTCCACGTCGATGAGGTTGTCGAACACGAACATGAGGTCTTCGATCTGCTCGCCCAGCTCGGCGTCCACTTGCTTGATGCGCTCCATGATCTCCTGCTCCATGGAGCTGTCGAGCAGGTTGAGGATGTTGGCCGCCGTCTTGACTCCGCCCACCGAGGAGGATTTGACGTTGGTGTTGCCGGAGAATTGTTTTTCCATGATCTCGTTGAGCTCCTGGATGGCGGAGGGTTGGACGCCTTCGAGCGTGGCGATGCGCAGGATGACGTCGGTGCGCACCGCCTCGGGGAAGAAGGTGAGGACGTCGGCGGCCTGTTCCTGCTCCAGGAAGGAAAGCACGATGGCGATGATCTGCGGGTGTTCGTTGCGGATCAGCTCGGCGATGGCCCGCGGTTCCATCCACTTGAAGGCCTCCAGGCCGCGGATGTGGCCGCCCAGCAGGATGCGGTCGATGAGTCCGGAGGCCTTGTCTTCGCCCAGGGCCTTGATGAGCACGTTGCGAATGTATTCGTCGGTCTCCATCCCCAAGGCGGTGGCCGACTGAATGATGTCGTAGAACTTCTTCACCACATGGGTCACCTGCTCCTTGGTGACGTTCTTCAGCGAGGCCATGGCCAGCCCCAGGCGCTGGACCTCCTTGGGCTCCATGTGTTTCATCACCGCCGCCGCCTCTTCCTCGCCCAGGGTGAGCAGGAGGATGGCCGAGCTCTCCAGGCCGGAAAGCTCCAGCTCCTCGGGGGGTTGGGCGTTTTGTTCCTCAGCCATCTTCCGCAATCCAGGTCTTCACCACTTGGGCCACCAGTTTGGGATCGTTCTGCACCAGTTCGCGCAACACGCCCAACATGGTCTCGAATTCTTCGTCGGTGGTCTTGGGCGGCTTGGCCCAGTCGGGCAAGGCACTCTCTCCGCCTTCGGCCGCGGCCTCGCCCCCTTCGGCACCGGCGGGCACCGCTTCCGGTCCTTCACCCGGCGGCAGGGCCGGAGCGCCTTCGCTCCCGGACTCGGCCACGATTTCGGGCGCCTCCTTGTGGGTCAGCGCCCGCAGCACCGGCCGCACCACCAACCACACCATCAGCAGGGCGGCCAGGATCCCCAGTGCCGGTTTGACCAAGTCCACGAACCAAGGCTGCTCCCATAGCGGGCCGGGCGGGGGCGGCGGCAGGGTCTGGGCGCCCAGGAAGGCGACATTGGCCACTTGCAGACTGTCGCCACGCAACGGCGAGAAACCCACCGCCTCTTTCACCAGGGCGGTGATGCGCTCCAGTTCCTCGGGGCTGAGCGGCACCCGTTCCACGCTGCCATCGGGCTTGATGATCTGTTTATCGTCCACCACCACCGCCACCGACAGCCTGCGCAACCGGCCAGGGGCGACACGGGTGTGACTCACCGTCTTGTCGAGCTCGTAGTTGAAGGTGGAACGGCGTGAGCGCTGGGTGGGCTGACCGTTGCCGCCCCCCGCGGCCTCACCACCGGGGAGTTGCTCCGGGGCGATGCCCGCCGCCGGCGGCTGATTGGTGAGTGCCCCGGGTACGCCACCATCCCCGCCGCCGCGGCGCTCCTCCTCTTCGGTATGCTCCGAGCGCAGCGCGGGAGCATCGGGGTTGTAGCGTTCTTCGGTGTGCTCGGTGATGGAGAAGTCCACGTCGGCATCCACTTGGGCCCGTACCCCTTCGAAGCCGATGATGGGGCTCAGGATGCGTTCGATACGGGCGACGTAGTCCTCTTCCAGCTTTTTCTTGAATTCGAACTGGGTCTGGGTGAGTCCCAGGTCACTGTCGAGGGACCGACGGGTGAGCATCTTGCCGCTCTGATCCACCACCGTGACTCGTTCGGGCTGGAGCTTGGGCACGCTGGAAGCCACCAAATGGACGATGGCGGCCACCTGGCCGGGATCCAGGCTGCGCCCCCGCTTGAGGTTCACCAACACCGAGGCCGAGGGCTCGCGCCGCTCGCGCAGAAATACCGACTGGCGCGGCACCGCCAGATGCACCCGGGCCGATTCCACACTGTCCAGTTGGGCGATGGTGCGGGCCAGCTCGCCCTCCAAGGCGTGGTGATAACGGGCCTTTTCCATGAACTGGCTGGTGCCGAAACGGGAGCCCTTCTCCAGCATTTCGTAGCCGGCCCCTTCGGCCTTGGGCAGCCCCTGGGCGGCCAGCTTGATGCGCAGGTCGTGCACTTGGTCGGCGGGGACCAGGATCTCGCCGGAGGTCTCGTCCAGCTTATAGTCCACCCCGGCGGCCTCCAGGGCCTGGACCACCTCACCGGCGGCCTGGGCGGAGAGCTTGCCGTAGAGCAGTTTGTAGTCCGGTCCCAGACTCCAGAAGATGAGAGCGACGATGAGGGTGACGGCCGCAGCCAGGGCGATGATGAGTTGGATCTGCCGCCCACGGGAGAGGCCGGAGAAGTTCTCCGAGACCCGTCCCCAAGGCCCTTGCGGGGTAGCGCTCTCCGTCTCGCTGGCGGATGCCCCGCTCTCGGCGGGGGGGGCGGCATTGACCTGCTCGCTGGGCAGTTGCCCCTCGGGCTGGGGTTGGATGCTGTCGGCGGTGGCGGCCATGGTTCCTCAGGAGGCTCGGGGGATCAGACCTGCATCTGCATCACTTCGCGGTAGGCCTCCAGGAGCTTGTTGCGCACCTCCACCATGGCCTCGAAAGACACCTTGGCCTTCTGACCGGCCACCATCACCTCGGGAAGGGTCACCTGGGGATCGCCCATTTCGAAGGCCTTTTTCAGGCCGTCGGACTTCTTCTGCGCCTCGTTCACCGCCGCCACCGCCTGCTTGAACAGATCGGCGAAATCAGGTGTGTCCACCGCCTGTGGACGGGCCGTGGGCCGGGTGATCTGGTCCAAACCGTTGCTCTGGCGAAGCTGGGAGATCATGCGCAACACATCGGTTTCGTTCATGGCCGTCCTCCTCGATCAAAAGGCCCGGGGGGCGGGAATCTCGATCCCGGCCTCACGCATGCGGGCCAGTTTGTAGCGCAGGGTGCGTTGACTGATCCCCAATTTCTCAGCGGCGTATTTGCGGCTGCCGCCGCCTTCCTCCAGGGCCTGAAGGATCAAGCGGTGTTCCCGGGAGCGTAGCGTCTCACCCAGGCGCCCCCCACGCGGCGGGGCCGTTACCGCCATACTCGCCTCCAGCTCGGGTTCCGGCTCGCGCACTGGTTCGGCCGCAGCGGGAGCCGTGGAAGCGGCGGTGGACTCGAAGAACAGATCCTCAGGCCGGATGAGACCGTCGCTATGCAGGATCAAGGCCCGCTGGACCACGTTGTCCAGCTCACGCACGTTTCCAGGCCAGGAATGGGCGCACAATGCCGCTTCGGCCTCAGGGGAAAATTCCGGCAACGGCGCGTGGCCGGTGGCACGACGACGCAACAGGTGATGCGCCAGGGGGACGATGTCGCCCGGGCGATCACGCAGTGGCGGCAGATCGAGGGGGAAGACGTTGAGACGATAGTAGAGATCCTCTCGGAAACGCCCTTCGGCCACGATCCGGCGCATATCGCGGTTGGAGGTGGCCAACACGCGCACGTCCAGGGAAATGAGTTTGTTGCCCCCCAGACGTTCCACTTCCCGTTCCTGCAATACCCGCAACAGCTTGGCCTGCAGCCCCAGATCCATCTCGGATATCTCGTCGAGCAGCAAGGTCCCGCCGTTGGCCTGCTCGAACTTGCCTGGACAGGCCTTGTAGGCCCCGGTGAAGGCGCCCTTTTCGTAACCGAACAACACCGCCTCGAGCATGTTCTCCGGGATGGCGGCACAGTTGATGGCCACGAAAGGCCGGCGGGCACGGGGCGAGTGATCATGGATGTAGCGGGCGAAGACCTCCTTGCCCGAGCCGGACTCGCCGGTGATCATCACCGTGGCATCCGAGGCGGCCACCCGCCGGGCCAAGGCCGCCAGCTCGCGACTCTTGGGGTCCTCGGCCACCAACTCCGAGGGGGCGGGTTCACGCTGAGCGTAGCGGCTGACCATGTGCACCACCACTTCGGCCTCGAAGGGCTTGACCAAATAATCCACCGCCCCATCGCGCATGGCCTCCACTGCCCGTTCGATGGATCCGTAGGCGGTGATCAACACCACCGGCAGCTCGGGATGGAGCCGCTTCAAGTGCCGCAACAAGGCATGGCCGTCCATCCCTTCCATCTGCACGTCGCTGATCACCATGTCGGGCGGACCGCCCTGGACTCGGTCCAGTGCCGTGCGGCCATTGGCCGCCTCCCATACCCGATAACCGGCCTGCTCGATGATGTCACGCAGCGCCTCGCGCAGGTCGGTATCGTCCTCGACGATGAGTACGGTGGGTTCACTCATGATCTGCCTCCGGTGAATGGATCAGTACAGGCAGGCGGATGACGAAGTGGGCCCCGGGGCCGTCATCGGCCAGCCATACCGCGCCGCCATGGGCACGAATCACCGACTGGACCACCGCCAATCCCAGTCCGGTGCCCCGCCCCCGGGTGGTGAAAAAGGGCTCGAAGATCCGCTCACGCAACTCGGGCGGTACACCAGGGCCTTCATCATGCAGGTGCAGCTCCACCATCGGCCCCGAGTGCCCCGCCAGCAGCCGTGACTCCAGGCGCAAGGTCTGACCGTCGCCACCGGCCTCCACGGCATTGACCACCAAGTTTTCCAGCGCCCCCAACAAGGCGTCGCGATTGCCCTGCAACCATGCCGCCGGCGGGGCGGCCACCTCCAAACGGCAGTGGTGTCGTTCCAACAGCGCGGCGCAAGCGAGCGGCAGTGCCTCCAGCCATTCCACCAAAGGAAAGGGGGCCTTCTCCTGGCAACCGCCGCGGGCAAACGCCAACATGTCCTCCACCACCCGCTCCAGGTGCTTGAGCTGCTCCAACAGCCGCTCCACCCGATCGCGACGACGGTTCTCGTCCAGTCGGGGATTGTTGAGCTGCCCGCCATAGAGCATCGCCGAGGCCAAGGGGGTGCGGATCTGATGGGCGAGGCGGGCGGCCATTTCCCCCATGGCGGCGAGGCGCTGATGATGTGCCAGAGCCTGCTGCAAGGCATGGGTCTCGGTGACATCCATCAACATCACGATCTGCCCCGGCTCATCGCCCAAAGGACAGGTGGAAATGCTCACCAGGCGCCCATCGCGCAGACGCAATGCCTGGCCCTCCCCCTCGTCGGTGAACACCCGGGTGATGATCTCGCGCCACAGCTCGCCCAATAGCGGCTCTCCCAGAAGCTCCACCGCCGCCGGATTGCACTCCTCGATGACCCCGACGCCATTGATGAGCACCACACCGGCCGGCAGGGCAGTGATGAGCCTGGAAAGACGCGCCGCCAGACGCTCTTTCTGTGCCAGCTCCTCCAGGCGGGCCTGGCGGGCATCGTGGAGTTCGGCATCGAGTTGCTGAATCCGTCGCTCCAGGGCGCGATAGGAACGGCTCAGCTCGTCAGAGAGGTGGGTGAAGGCCTGAAACGCCTGTTCCAGCGCCTTCACCGCCGAGGGATCGGGAGAAGAAAGCGGGAGTTCAGAAAGGGGTAAAGACACGCTCACAGCTCTCCTGATGGCGCCACGGACCCCATGTCCGCGGGCGAAACAGGGAGAGCAATAAGCGTGCCCCGGCTTTTATTCCTTTATTTCAATTAGTTAACAGATAGAGGATCCAGGAAAGTCAAACGTTTGACGCCTCTTGCTGCTGGCCAGGCCGCTGCAGACCATATTTACGCAGCTTCTCCACCAAGGTGGTACGGCGCATGCGCAGGCGCTTGGCGGCATGGGCCACCACCCCGCCGGACTCCTCCAGGGCCTGGCGGATGAGATCCACCTCAACGTTGGAGAGGTGCTCCTTCAGATCCAGCCCCTCACGCGGCAGGCGCGGCGTCCCCAACGGGCCCTGGAAATAACCGCTCAGGTCAGGCAGGTTACTGCCGGCGACGATGGCCTCCGCCTCCTCGGACGGCTTGCCCGTGGGCGGCTGGAACTTCTCCGGCAAGTCCTTGAGATCCACCACCTGGAAGGGATACATGATCACCAGCCGCTCGATGAGATTGGCCAGCTCACGGACATTGCCCGGCCAGCGATATTGACACAAGGCCATCATCGCCGGGGGCGTGAGCCGCACCGACCCCCGTTTCTCCGCTTCCAGGCGGGCGATGAGCTCATTGACCAGCAGCGGGATGTCATCCAGGCGCTCGCGCAACGGCGGCATCTCGATGGGGAAGACATTGAGACGATAGAACAGATCCTCGCGGAATTTCCCCTCGCGGATGAGCTCTTCGAGATTACGGTGAGTGGCGGCAATGATGCGCACATCGGCCTTGATGGTCTTGTTGGACCCCACCCGCTCGAAGGTCCGTTCCTGCAACACCCGCAACAGCTTCACCTGCATGTGCAGGCTCATGTCACCGATCTCGTCCAAGAACAGCGTGCCCCCCTCGGCCAGCTCGAAACGCCCCTGACGGGCGCTGATGGCCCCGGTGAAGGCCCCCTTCTCGTGACCGAACAGCTCGCTCTCCAACAGGTCCCCGGGAATGGCGCCGCAATTCACCGGCACGAAGGCGCGGTTGCGGCGCTTGGAGTGGTAATGGAGATTGCGCGCCACCACCTCCTTACCGGTACCCGACTCCCCGAGGATCAACACCGTGGCATCGGAATCGGCCACCTGGGCCATCATCTCCCGCACCCGGCGGATGGCCCGGCTGTTGCCCACCAGGGAGCGGAACAACTCCGGGGAACGCGGGCCGCTGGGCTGATCCTTGGCGTTGCGGAACACGATGGCCTGATGCACCGCATCGGTGAGACTCACATAGCGCAGGGGCAGCTCCAAGCGGGTGTAGGCCCCCTCCTCCACCTCGGCCCCGGGATCGAACTCGCCCCCCTTGGGCACCAGCTTGATGATGGGCAGGCGGGGATCCTTGTCCCGGATGGCGTGAAACACCTTCAGGGTGCGTTCGGGCGAACCGCATTCCCCCAAGATCACCGCCGCCATGTCCGGGTTGTCCTGCAAGGCCTCCTTCCAATGGCCGCTGTCGGACACCCGGGCGGGTTGATCGATGAAATCCAAGATGGAGCGATAGGCATGACGCTTTTGCGCGTCATCCTCGATCACCAACACGGTATTCGCTTTACTGGCAGAGGACATGGGTTTCTCCCTCGTTCTTCATGATTCGCGCAAGCCGCCCGCCAGAGGCTTCCCATCCCCATCCGCAGGCCTCGAGGGGTGTCTCCCTCCCGACGTCACCCCGCGTATTGTCGTTATGCCCCAGCAGTTAAGCACCGCCGCGACGAAATGTCAAAAAGATGGCGCATGTATCCGTCATCATTCAGCTTCCCCCCGGCACGGAAGCTGCTAAAGCCCCAGAGCCGACCGTACAGCGCAACGCAAGGAATCCCAGCGATGAATGCCATCCCCGAAACCCAGACCGCCACCATCCACGCCGCCGTTGCCGCCCTCCACCAGGGGAACCTGGCCGAGGCCGAGCGGTTAGCCCAGCGCATCGTCGAGACCCGGCCCGACGACTTCGACGCCTGGCACCTGCTGGCCGTGCTGGCCCTGCGGCGGGAGGACTTGGAACACGCCGAGAGGCTGTACCAGGAAGCCCTCCAACGGCGCCCTGGCGACCCCCAGGTCCTCAACGGCCTGGCTGCCATCGCCCTGTATCGAGGCCAGATCGAAGACGCGGAACGGCGCTTTCGGGAGATCCTTGCCAACCACCCCTATCACCCCGAGGCCGCCATCAATCTCGTTGGCCTGCTGCTGGATCAAGAACGGGCCAGGGAGGCCCTGCCCCTGCTGGACAGCCTGGTGGAACGCTCGCCCCGACCGGTAGTGTTCGCCCATCGCGGACGGGCCCGCTGGACGCTGGGCGACCTGGAAGGCGCCGAGGCCGATTATCGCCGCGCTCTCGCCGAGGACCCCGGCCTGGAACGTGCCTGGCTGGGGCTTGGAGTCACCGCGCTGGAGCGGGGCGATACAACCACCGCCGCCGAGGCACTGGAACGCGCCCGCCAAGCCCAACAACGCGACATCGCCGCCAAGGCCATCTTCAACCTCGGCTACCTAAACTATCAGCAAGGCCGTTACGCCGAGGCCGCTCAGGCCTTCACCGAGGCCGCGGAGACCATCCCCGACGGCCGTTTTGGGCTGGCCATGACCCAACTCCTCATGGGCAACTTTCAGGAAGGCTGGCGCAACTGGCGCCATCGTCCCAGCCGGCAACGTCCCGGCCCCTGGAGCGATCCCGACCCCCTCCCCGAGAACGGCCCGGCACACGACATCCTAGTGGTCCATGACGAAGGCCCCGGCGACGAGCTGTTTTTCCTGCGGTTTCTGCCGCAACTGGTGGCCCAGGGCCATCGGGTGCGCTACCTTCCCAGCCCCCTCCTGGCCCCGGTGGTCCGCGAGCTA
>JALSHN010000366.1 GCA_026982215.1 Gammaproteobacteria bacterium | reverse complement strand
GCCGCGAATTATACGCGAAACCCCACCGCGGCGCTCAGCCCCCCAGGGCGCGGCGGTAGAGGGCCAAGTAGTGTGCGGCGGCCCGCTGCCAACTGAAGTCTTGCCTCATCCCCTGTTGCATGAGGGTCTGCCAGCGTTGCCGGTGGGGGTAGAGGATCAGGGCACGGGAGACCGCTTCGATGAGGGCCTCGGGGGTGGCGGGGTGGAACTGGAAGCCGGTGGCGCTGCCATGGGCCAGGGTGGCCTCGGTGGCATCCACCACCGAGTCGGCCAGCCCGCCGGTGCGGTGGACCACCGGCACGGTGCCGTAGCGCAGGCTGTAGATCTGGTTGAGGCCGCAGGGCTCGAAGCGGGAGGGCATGAGGAACAGGTCGGCCCCGGCTTCCATGAGGTGGGCCAGGGGTTCGCTGTAGCCCAGGTGGGCGGCTACTCGGCCGGGGTGGGCCTCGGCGGCCCGGCGCACCCGCTGTTCCAGCCCCGCATCGCCGGTGCCGAGGATGACCAGCCGCAGCCCGGCCTCCAGCAGGGTGGGGAGGGCGTCGAGGATCAGGTCCACGCCCTTTTGCTCCACGAGGCGACCGATGAAGGCCGCCACCGGCGATTCCGGGTCGCCCTCCAGATGGAACTGGCGGCAGAGGGCGGCCTTGTCCTTGGCCTTGCCGCTGAGATCGTCGGGGCCATAGTGGGCGGGGATGAAGGGGTCGCGACGGGGGTCCCATTGGCGGTAGTCCACGCCATTGAGGATGCCCACCAGCCGTTCCCGCCGCCAGCGGAGGATGGGGTCGAGTCCGTAGCCGAATTGGGGGGTTTGAATCTCCTGGGCGTAGGTGGGGCTCACCGTGGTGAGCCAGTCGGCGAACAGCAGCCCGCCCTTGATGAAGGAGAGATCACCATAGAACTCCAGGCCGTCCGGGGCCCATAGGGGGGCGGGGAGGGCGAGGCGGGAGAAGGTCTCGGCGGGGAAACGCCCCTGGTAGGCCAGGTTGTGGATGGTGAACACGCAGGCCGGCCGCCGGGGTTCCAGGGCCAAGAGGGCGGGGACGAGGGCGGTCTGCCAGTCGTTGCTGTGTACCACCTCCGGCTGCCAGTCCGGGTCCAGGCGCCCCTGGGCCAGGGCGGCGCACACCCGGCAGAAGGCGGCGAAGCGGGCGGGGTTGTCGGGCCAGTCGTCTCCCTCGGCGGTGCCGTAGGGGCCGCCCACCCGATCGAAATATTCCGGGATGTCCACCAGATAGAGGGGGAGGTCCTCCCCGGGCAGACGGGTGAGCAGCAGGCGCACCGGGAAGCGGCAACCCTCGATGTGGAACTGGGCCAGTTGGTGGGGCGGGGCCAGTTTGTCCAGCACGCTGCGGTAGGCGGGCAGGCACAGGCGTACGTCGGTGCCCAGCTCGTGCAAGGCCTCGGTGAGCCCCTGGGCGACGTCGGCCAGGCCCCCGGTCTTCACCAGGGGGTAGAGCTCGCTGGTGGTGAACAAGATTTTCAAGGCTCGCCCCACGTTCCCTCTCCCACGGTCGAATTCAATTTTTTCTGGCCTGTGCCGAAAGCTGGCCTAGTCTGGGGGGTATGGTAGCCCAAGATGGATGCAACGGATCGAGACGGATGCGAAAGGAGAACGGCATGGAGAAGGCGGACATCGGTTTGATCGGACTGGCGGTGATGGGCCAGAACCTGGTCCTCAATATGGCCGATCACGGTTTTCGGGTGGCGGTGTACAACCGCACCACCACCAAGGTGGATGAGTTCGTCCGTGGGCCGGGGCGGCATGACAACGTCATTCCCACCCATGACCTGGAGGCCTTCGCCCAGGCCCTCTCCCGGCCGCGCAAGGTGATGTTGATGGTCAAGGCCGGGGAGGCGGTGGATGCCACCATCCAGGCCCTCCTGCCCCACCTGGAGGCGGGCGACATCGTCATCGATGGCGGTAATTCCCTCTACACCGATACCGAGCGGCGGGTGAAGGAGTTGGCCGCCCACGGCATCCATTTCGTCGGCATGGGGGTCTCCGGTGGCGAGGAGGGGGCGCGCCATGGACCGGCGCTCATGCCCGGCGGCGACCCCGCCGCCTGGCCGGAGATCCGCAACATTTTCGAGACCATCGCCGCCAAGGTGGATGGCGAGCCCTGCTGCAAGTGGATGGGTGAGGGCGGCGCCGGCCATTACGTGAAGATGGTCCACAACGGCATCGAATACGGCGACATGCAGCTCATCGCCGAGGCCTATCAGTTGCTGCGCGAGGGTGTGGGATTGGACCCCGAGGCGCTCCACGAGGTGTTCGACCGCTGGAACCGCGGGGTGCTGGAGTCCTACCTGATCGAGATCACCCGCGACATCCTCGCCGTGCGCGATGAGGACGGGACGCTGCTGTTGGACAAGATCCTGGATGCCGCCGGGCAGAAAGGCACCGGCCGTTGGACGGCCATCGATGCCCTGGAACTGGGGGTGCCGCTGACCCTGATCAGCGAGGCGGTGTTCGCCCGTAACCTCTCGGCGATGAAGGAGGCCCGGCTGCGGGCATCGGAGGTATTGCGCGGTCCCGAGGCCCACTTCGACGGTGATCCCGAGCAGGCGGTGGCGGCGATCCACGATGCCCTCTACTGCGCCAAGATCGTCTCCTATGCCCAGGGCTTCATGTTGTTGCGCGCCGCCGATGAACACTACGGCTGGAAACTGCGCTACGGCGACATCGCCCTCACCTGGCGCGGAGGCTGCATCATCCGCTCCCGCTTTCTCAACGACATCGCCGCGGCCTATGCCAAGGCCCCCGATCTGGAGAATCTGTTGTTGGACGATTTCTTCCGCGCCGCCATCCACGAGGGCCAGGCCGGCTGGCGCGACACCGTGGCCCTGGGGGTACGCCTCGGTCTGCCCACCCCGGCCCTCGCCTCGGCGCTGGCCTTCTTCGACGGCTACCGCAGCGAGCGCCTGCCCGCCAACCTCATCCAGGCCCAGCGGGACTACTTCGGCGCCCACACCTATGAACGCATGGACCGTCCGCGGGGCGAATTCTTCCATAGCGACTGGGCAGGCCTGGCCCGGGGCGGGGAGGGGTGAACATGCTCATCGAGCCTTGCACCTACGTCATTTTTGGCGCCACCGGCAACCTCTCCCGGCGCAAGTTGATGCCGGCGCTGTATCACCTGGAGGCGGCAGGGCGTCTGCCGGCCGGCACGCGCATCCTCGCCGTGGGGCGGCGGCCATGGAGCCAGGACGATTGGATCCAGGAGTTGCGGGGGATGATCGAGGCCCAAGCCCGTGACGGCCTCAAGGAAGAGGTGTTCGCCCGTTTCGCCGCTCTGCAGCATTATTTACAGGGTGATCTGCGTACCGACGAGCTCTATGCCGACATGGGGCGGCTGCTCCACGAAGATCCGGCCTTTCCCAACAACGCCGCCTTCTACATGGCCATCCGTCCCCAGGACTTCCCCATGGTGGTGGACCACCTGGGCGAGGCCGGCCTGTTGAACGAGGAGCACGGCTGGCGACGGGTGGTGATCGAAAAGCCCTTTGGCTATGACCTGGAGAGCGCTTTCATGCTCCAGCACCGGTTGCATCGCCACCTGGCCGAACACCAGATCTTCCGCATCGACCACTATCTGGGCAAGGCCACGGTGCAGAACGTGTTGGTGTTCCGTTTCGCCAACCTGCTCATGGAGCCGTTGTGGAACCGCAACTACATCGACCACGTGCAGATCACCCACTCCGAGACCGCCGGGATCGAGGGGCGGGCGGAGTATTACGACCACGCCGGCGCCCTGCGCGACATGATCCAGAGCCACCTGCTGCAACTGTTCACCCTGGTGGCCATGGAACCGCCGGCCTCCATGGAGGCCGAGGCGCTGCGGGACGAGAAGGTGAAGGTGCTCAAATCGGTGCGCCCCATCCCCCAGAGCGCGGTCCATGCCCATGCCTTCCGTGCCCAGTACGCCTCGGGCATCGTCGATGGGCAGAAGGTCAAGGCCTACTTGGAGGAGGACGGGGTCGCCCCCAACAGCACCACCGAGACCTACGCCGCCCTCAAGCTCTACATCGACAATTGGCGCTGGCGTGACGTGCCCTTCTACATCCGCACCGGCAAGCGGATGGCGGAGAGCAAGTCGGCCATCAACATCCGCTTCAAGGTCCCGCCCCAGCACCTGTTCCGCAACACCCCGGTGGAGCGCATCAAGCCCGACTGGCTGTTGATGGGTATCCAGCCGCAGGAGGTGTTGCGGCTGGAGATGCAGGTCAAGGAGCCAGGGTTGGAGATGGTGACCCGTACCATGAGCCTGGATGCCAGCTTCCGCCAGGAATTCGAGCCCGCCTACGACGCCTACGAGGACCTGTTGCTGGACGTCATCGAGGGCGACCGCACCCTGTTCCTGCGCTACGACGAGGTGGAATGGGCCTGGCGGGTGGTGGATCCGGTGTTGCGCGTGTGGGCCACCGAGCGTGACTACATCCCCACCTACCCGGCGGGGACCTGGGGGCCGCAGGAGACCCGGCGCTTGTTCGACCGTGAAGACCAGTTCTGGCGCCATTCCCTGGAGCCGGACGAAGACTGACCCACCCAAGCGAGAAGGAGAGCAAACATGAGCCACGCCCATGAGCATGAGCATTGTCACGAGCACGAACACGAGCATACCCACACCCACGAGCACGTCCACCGTCACGGCGACATGGTCCACAGCCACCCCCACAGCCATACCCACTCCCACCCCCATGTCCATGAGCATTCCCACGCCCATGAGCATGCCGGGGACGACAGTGTCCACGACCACGACCACAGTGGTGAGCACGGCCCCCACGACCACGCCCACCCGGGGCATGAGAACGAACCCCACGACCACGAACATTGAGCATCGCGCCCCGGCCGGCTCAGGCCGGGGCCGTTTTCATGGGTGTTTGAACGGGTTTTGAAGGGGGATGGAGGGCCGTTTTACCCGAGGGGCAATGCCCCATTCATGACCCGGGCGAGTTCTCATCACCACCGCGGATCTCCCGCAGTTTGCGATACAGGGTGCGTTCGGAGATCCCCAGCGCCTCGGCCAAGGCGCGGCGGTCACGGCCGTGGCGGGCCAGGGCCCAGCGCAGGTAATGGCGTTCCAGGTCCTTCAGGGGCACCAGGGTGTCTTTCTCCCCGGCGAACAACTTGGCCGGTTGGCGGCTGGGGTTGTTCTCGATGAGGTCGAAGTGCTCCGGTAACAACACCTCGCCATCGCATAGCAGTGCCGCCCGTTCCAGGTGATTGCGCAGCTCGCGCACGTTGCCGGGGAAGTCATGGGCGGCCAAGTGCTCCAGGGCCTCCGGCGAGATGAGCAGGGTGCGCTCCGGGGCCACTTGGCTCAGCAGGTGATAGGCCAGATCGGCCAAGTCCTCCCGCCGTTCCCGCAGCGGCGGCAGCACCACCGGAAAGGCGCTGATGCGGTAGTAGAGATCGCGGCGAAAGCTGCCTTCCTCCACCATTTTTTTGAGATCGCGGTGGGTGGCGCACACCAGGAGGAAATCGGCCTGGCGGGGCTCCACCCCACCCATCCGCCGATAGGTTCGGATCTCCAGTAATCGCAGCAATTTTACCTGCATGGACAGAGGGACATCCCCGATCTCGTCCAGGAACAGGGTGCCGCCGCGGGCGGCCTCCACCAGCCCGATCTTGCGTGAATGGGCCCCGGTGAAGGCCCCCTTCTCGTGACCGAACAGTTCGCTCTCGAACAGGCTCTCGGTGAGTCCGGAGCAGTCCACCGCCACGAAGGGGCCGTCCTTACGGTGGCTGCCTTCGTGCACCGCCCGCGCCATCACCTCCTTGCCGGTGCCCGACTCCCCCAGTAGCAGCACGGTGACATCCGAGGGCGCTGCCCGGTTGATGAGTTCCAGGGCGCGCAGGAACGCGGGGGCACGCCCCACCGGCCCGCTTTTCTCCTCGTTCAACGGCAGCCGGGGGTGATGAATGAGCTCCAGATAGCAGCACAGACGGCCATCGGCATCGAACAAGGGGGGGCGTTCCACTTCCACGTGCTCCTCGCCGCGGGGCGTGTGGTGCACGTGCAGGGCTCGCCGGCGTTGGCCGCTGTCCCGCGCGCCGGCTAAGGGACAGCTCTCCCCGGCCTGATCGCAGGGGACGGCATAGCGATGGGAGAGCTGGTAGCAGGTGACGCCGGCGGGGGGGTGCCATAGACGCGGCGGTAATGGCTGTTGCTGGCCAGGATGCGGTAATCCAGGCCGATGAGCACCGTCGGATCGGTGAAACACTCCAGCAAGGGGGCGGTTTGACTGGAGTCCATGGTCATCGACTCCCCGATTTATTATTTATCAGGTCAACAATTGTGACACTGGTGACAGTTGCTGCCTATTATGTCAGTTGGAGTAGTCCAGGTTGGGTATAGAAAAAACAATGCCTTGCGAGGAAAGAGGGGCTGGTACGGTGCTTGCGCTGACTTGAAGGCCATCTGGCAGATGGCTATACCCCAGGAGGGGGCGCTCCAGGCTGACAATTCGAACCAATGACGAGGAGGGATCAATGGCGCACATCGTGATTTTGGGCGCAGGGACCGGCGGGATGCCGGCGGCTTACGAGACCAAAGAGGCGGTGGGTCAAGGGCATGAGGTGACCTTGGTCAATGCCAGCGAGAACTTCCAGTTCGTGCCCTCCAACCCTTGGGTGGCGGTGGGGTGGCGCAAGCGCGAGGAGACCACCTTCCCCATCCGCCCTTATGTGGAAAAGAAGGGAATCCACTTCATTGCCCAGCCGGTGCCCCGGATCGATGCCGAGGGGAGTCGCCTGGAACTGGCCAACGGCGATACGGTGGATTACGACTTTCTGGTGATCACCACCGGCCCCAAGCTGGCCTTCGAGGAGGTGGAGGGGGCCGGTCCCGAGGGGCATACCCAGTCGGCGTGCACCATCGATCATGCCGAGCGGGCCTGAGAGGCCTATCAAGAGTTCGTCAAGGATCCCGGCCCGATCATCGTCGGCGCCATGCCCGGGGCGAGCTGTTTCGGTCCTGCCTATGAGTACGCCATGATCCTGGATACCAATCTGCGCAAACGCAAGATCCGTGACCGGGTGCCCATGACCTTTGTCACCTCCGAGCCCTACATCGGCCATCTGGGGTTGGGCGGGGTGGGCGATTCCAAAGGACTGTTGGAGAGCGAGCTGCGCCAGCGTCACATCAAGTGGATCACCAACGCCAAGACCACCCGGGTGGAAGACGGCAAGATGTTCGTCGAAGAGGTGGACGACCAGGGTAACGTGGTCAAGGCGCATGAGCTGGAATTCAAGTTCAATATGATGTTGCCGGCCTTCAAGAGGGTGGATGCGGTGGCCAATGTGGAGGGCTTATGCAATCCCCGCGGCTTCGTCATCGTCGATGAGCATCAGCGGAGTCCCAAGTATCCCAACATCTATTCCGCCGGGGTGTGCATCGCCATTCCCCCCGTCGAGCCCACCCCGGTGCCCACCGGCGCCCCCAAGACCGGTTACATGATCGAGTCCATAGTCACCGCCATCGCCCACAACATCCGTGACGAGCTGGCCGGCAAGGAGCCCACGCACAAGGGGACCTGGGCGGCCATCTGCCTGGCCGACATGGGGGATACCGGGGCGGCCTTCGTGGCCATCCCCCAGATCCCGCCGCGGAACGTCACCTGGGCCAAGGAGGGGAAATGGGTCCATCTGGCCAAGATCGCCTTCGAGAAATACTTCATCCGCAAGATGAAGAAGGGGACTTCGGAGCCGCTCTACGAGAAGGTGGTGCTCAAGGCCTTGGGGATCGAACGACTCAAGGATTGACGGTCAAGCGCGTGTAGGGGAGGCACGCGCGGCGCGGTCGAGTGGTCTGTGGATCATTCGACCGCGTTTTTTTGTGCCCGCCGCCTGGATGGGGTCAGTTTTCTTGTTCGAGAGCGGCCTGCCGGTGGTGGGCCAGGGCCTCGATCTGGGCCACCAGCACGGCCTCTTGGTAGGGCTTGCTGAGGAAACGGTCCACGCCCAGTTGGATGGCCCGGGCCCGTTGCCGTTGGCCGCTGCGCGAGGAGATCATGATGATGGGCAGGTGGCGCCAGCGTTCGCTGTTGCGGATGCGTTCGGCCACCTCGAAACCGTCCATGCGTGGCATCTCGATGTCGAGCAGGACGATGTCGGGGGTCTGTTCTTCCAGCCGTTTCAGGGCCTCCAGGCCGTCCCGGGCGGTGTGGACCTCCATGTGATGGCGGGTGAGCAGGCGCTCGGTGACCTTGCGCACGGTGATGGAGTCATCCACCACCAGTACCTTCAGGGGGCCTTTTTTACGTTCGGGGGATTGGGTGCGGGTGTCCTCCTCGCCTTCTTGCCAACTCTCCTGCTCGGGGAGGGGACGGCTCATCAATTCGGCCACGTCCAGCACCAGGGCGACCCGGCCGTCGCCAAGCACGGTGGCCCCCAGCACCCCTTCATGGTCGCTGGCCAGCGGGGCGCCTTCGCCTTTCAGCACCAGTTCGCGGCTGCCGAGGAGCTGATCGACGTGCAACGCCAGACGGCGGTCCTGGTGGTGCACCAGGATCACGGGGGCCAGATGGGGACTGAGGTCCGGCCGGGGGTGGGGCAGGTGGAGCAGAGCGGCGAGGTAGGTGAAGGGGTAGGGCTTTCCTTCATGGACGACGGCGGGTTCGGGGTGGCGGTAGAGGCGCTCGATCTCGTCGCGGCCCAGCTGGATCACTTGCACCACGTGTTGCGCGGGAACGGCGTAGACGCTGCCTTGGGTGCCCACCAGGACACAGCGGCTCATTCCCAGGGTGAAGGGGATGCGCAGGGTGAAGGTGGCGCCTTGGCCGGGGCGGCTGTCCAGTTCCAGGCTTCCCCCCAGTTCACGAATGTCATTTTGTACCGCGTCGAGACCGATGCCGCGACCGGCCACTTGGTCCAGCCGCTCGGCGGTGCTGAAGCCGGGGCGGGCGAGCAGCTCCAGCAGGGCTTGGGGGGTGAGTGATTCGGGAAGTGGCAGGCCCTTTTCCCGCGCCCGTTGCGCCACCCGTTGGGGGTCGATGCCACGACCGTCGTCGCTGACGGTGATGATTTGATCGTCGCCTTCGCGGGCAAAGCCGATGCGGATGGTGCCGGTGGGGGGTTTGCCGCGGGCGAGGCGTTCCTCTACGGGCTCGATGCCGTGGGCCAGAGCGTTGCGAATGAGGTGTTCCAGCGGTCCGGCGAGCCGTTCCAGGGTGGCACGGTCCAGTCGCCCGCTGGCCCCCACCAGCTCGAGACGGGCCTCTTTGCCCAACTCCCGGGCCACTTGACGCACTAGCCGTTGCAGGCGAGGGAGTTGGGTGGAGAAGGGGATCATCCGCGCCTCCACCAGTCCGGCCTGCAGATTGCGTTGCACGGTCTGTTGTTGTTGCAGCAACCGGCCGTTCTCAAGGTTGAGTCGTTGCAGGGTGGCGTGCAGGCTGGTGAGGTCTTCCACGGCTTCCATCAGGGCTTGGTGAGGGTCAGGCTCGTCCAGGGTCAGGCTGGGGAGGGCAGCACTGGGAAGGCCGCGGATTTGCCGGCGCACCCGCTCGATGGTCTTGTGCAGCTCCTCCAGGTGCGAGTTGATCAGGGTTTGGTGTTCTTCGGCCCGCAGGGTGAACAGGCCGTCTTCCTTGGCGAGGTTGACCCATTCATCCAGGGTTTCGGTGGCCAGGCGCAGCGTGCCGCCACGCTGGGTCTCGGGGTCACTGGCTTCGCTGCTGTGGGGTATGCCGGGGTGTGCCGGGCCGGGGGGGGGATTGCTCGGGGAGGACTGGGGACGCAGCCGGTCTTGCAGACGGCGGCGTATCGCCGCGCCGTCAGGAGGCGTGCGGCCGGCGCCCACCTGGTCCAGGGCCTCGGCGAGATGGTCCAGGGCCTCTTGCACCACCGCCTGAA
>JALSHN010000365.1 GCA_026982215.1 Gammaproteobacteria bacterium | reverse complement strand
TTATCTTGGAGGCTTGGCCAGCGCAACCGAAGGCCTCGTAGCGATCCTTGCAGATCTGCTTCATGGCGTCCTTGGCGGCCTTGAAGTACTTGCGCGGATCGAAGTTCTTGGGGTTCTCGGCCAGGTGCTTGCGGATGGCCCCGGTGGCGGCCAGGCGCAGGTCGGTGTCGATGTTGACCTTGCGCACCCCGTACTTGATGCCCTCCTGGATCTCTTCCACCGGCACGCCGTAGGTCTCGCCGATGTCGCCGCCGAATTCGTGGATGATCTTCAGCCAGTCCTGGGGCACCGAGCTGGAGCCATGCATCACCAGGTGGGTGTCAGGGATGCGGGCGTGGATCTCCTTGACGCGCTCGATGGCGAGGATGTCGCCGGTGGGCGGACGGGTGAACTTGTAGGCGCCGTGGGAGGTGCCGATGGCGATGGCCAGGGCGTCCACTCCGGTCTTCTTGACGAAATCGGCCGCCTGTTCGGGGTCGGTGAGCAGCTGTTCCTTGGAGAGCACGCCTTCGGCGCCGGAGCCGTCTTCTTCACCGGCCATGCCGGTCTCCAGGGAGCCCAGGCAACCCAGCTCACCCTCCACGGAGACACCGCCGGCATGGGCCATTTCCACCACCTGGCGGGTGACATCGACGTTGTATTCATAGGTGGAGGGGGTTTTCATGTCGGGCATCAACGAGCCGTCCATCATCACCGAGGTAAAACCCAGCTGGATGGAACGCAGACACACGCCCGGATCGGCGCCGTGGTCCTGGTGCACGCAGATGGGGATGTCGGGCCATTGTTCTACCGCCGCCTGCATGAGGTGGCGCAGGAAGGGGGCACCGGCATAGGAACGGGCGCCGGCGGAGGCCTGCATGATCACCGGGCTGTCGGTCTCGGCGGCGGCCTCCATGATGGCGTGGACTTGCTCGAGGTTGTTGACGTTGAAGGCCGGCACGCCATAGCCGTGCTCGGCGGCGTGGTCCAGCATCTGACGCAGTGTGATGAGTGCCATGGTCGGTTCTCCTCGTTGGCTACTGGGTTTGGGTCGATAATTCAGTCATTCCCGCTGAGCAGCTCGCCCACACGGACGATTTTCATTGCGTTGGTCCCACCGTGCACCCCCATGAGATCGCCCTTGGTGATGATCACCAGGTCACCGTCGCGCACCGCTCCGCGACGCACCAGTTCTTCGATGGCCTCACGGTTGACCTCGGCGTGGTCGGTGCTCTGGGTGTTGAAGGGGATGGGATAGACCCCGCGGAACAAGGTCACCCGGCGGCGGGTGCTGGTGTGACCGGTGAGGGCGTAGATGGGGATGCCCGAGCTGATCCGCGACATCCACAGGGGGGTGGCGCCGGATTCCGTGAGGGCGGCGATGGCCTTCACCCCCAGATGATTGGCGGTGTACATGGAGGCCATGGCGACGGCTTCGTCGATGCGACCGAACTGGGTGTTGATGCGGTGATCAGAGACCCGGGCCAGGGGCTGTTTCTCCGCCTCCCGGCATACCCGGTCCATGGCCTCCACCGCCTTGTCGGGGTACTTGCCGGCGGCGGTCTCGGCGGAGAGCATCACCGCGTCGGTACCATCCAGAACGGCATTGGCCACGTCGAACACCTCGGCCCGGGTGGGGATGGGGTTTTCGATCATGGATTCCATCATCTGGGTGGCGGTGATCACCACGCGGTTCATGTCGCGGGTGAGGCGGATGATCTGCTTCTGCACCGCCGGCAGCTCGGCGTCACCGATCTCCACCCCCAGATCGCCGCGGGCCACCATGATGACGTCGGAGGCGGCGATGATCTCCTCCAGGGCGTCCAGGGCCTCGGCTCGCTCGATCTTGGCCACCAGCCGCCCTTGCCCCCCAGCGGCGCGCAACAAGGCGCGGGCCTCTTCGATGTCCTGGGCAGTCCGGGGGAAGGAGACGGCCAGATAGTCCGCCTCCAGACGGGCGGCAGTCTTGATGTCCTCGCGGTCCTTGTCGGTGAGCGCCGGGGCGGAGAGCCCACCGCCTTGGCGATTGATTCCTTTGCGGTTGGAAAGGATGCCCCCGTGGACCACCTGGGTGATCACTTGGTTGCCTTCCACCTTCTCCACCCACAGAACGATACGGCCGTCGTCCAGCAACAGGGTGTCGCCCCGTTTGACGTCGTTGGGGAGTTCACGATAGGCGATGCCCACCCGCTCTTCGCTGCCTTCCGCTGAAGGCCAATCGGCATCGAGGATGAAGCGCTGCCCCTCACTGAGCGATACCTTGCCATCGCGAAAGCATTCGATGCGGATCTTGGGCCCCTGGAGGTCCACCAGTACCGCCACTTCGCGGTCGTAGGCCCGCGCCCGATCCCGGACCTGTTCGACGCGGCGGCTATGTTCTTCTACGGTTCCATGGGAAAAATTGATACGCACCACGTCCACGCCGGCCTCGATGACCCGGTCGAGCATCTTGGGGTCGTCGGTGGCGGGTCCGAGGGTGGCGACGATCTTGGTTCTTCGATACATCCGTTAGGCCCGAAAATTCTGATGGAAAGGACCGGGCCCGGGAGAGCCCCGGGCCCGAGGGGTCAGCCGGCGGCGCGACGCTCCAGGATCTCCACGGCGGGGAGCTTCTTGCCTTCCAGGAACTCCAGGAAGGCACCTCCGCCGGTGGAGATGTAGGAGATGCGATCGCCGACCCCGTACTTGGCGATGGCGGCCAGGGTATCACCGCCCCCGGCGATAGAAAAGGCCGGGCTGTCGGCGATGGCCAGGGCCAGTTTGCGGGTGCCCTCACCGAACTGGTCGAACTCGAACACCCCCACCGGGCCATTCCAGACGATGGTGCCGGCGCTCTTGAGGATCTCGGCATAGCGCTCGGAGGTCTCGGGGCCGATGTCGAAGATCATGTCGTCCTCGGCCACCTCGTCCACCCGTTTCACCACCGCCTCGGCATCGGCGGAAAATTCCTTGCCCACCACCACATCGCTGGGCACGGGGATCTCACCACCCTTGGCTCGGGCGGCCTCCATCAGACGTTTGGCCTCGTCCACCAGATCGGGCTCATAGAGGGACTTGCCCACCGGGTGGCCGGCAGCGGCGATGAAGGTGTTGGCGATGCCGCCGCCGACGATGAGCTGGTCCACTTTCTGGGACAGCGACTCCAACACGGTGAGCTTGGTGGAGACCTTGGAGCCACCGACGATGGCCACCATGGGGCGCGCCGGCGCCTCCAGGGCCTTGCCCAGGGCATCCAGTTCGGCCACCAACAGCGGACCGGCGGCGGCCACGGGGGCATACTCGGCCACCCCGTAGGTGGAGGCCTGGGCGCGGTGGGCGGTACCAAAGGCGTCCATCACGAACACGTCACACAGGGCGGCGTATTTCTTCGCCAGTTCGGGGTCGTTCTTTTTCTCACCCTTGTTGAAGCGCACGTTCTCCAACAGCACCACTTCACCCTCGCCCACTTCAGGGGCCTGTTCGAGGTAGTCGGACACCAAGCGCACCGTCTGCCCCAGCAGGCCGGAGAGGTGCTCGGCCACCGGGGCCAGGGAATACTGGGGATCGAACTCGCCCTCGGTGGGGCGCCCCAGGTGGGACATGAGCATCACCCGGGCACCGGCGCTGCGGGCGGCGTCGATGGTCTTCAGGGCGGCGCGGATGCGGGTGTCGTCGGCCACCTTGCCGTCCTTCAAGGGGACGTTGAGGTCCTCGCGGATGAGCACGCGCTTGCCGGCCAGATCGAGGTCGGTCATTTTGATGATGGACATTGTCGGCTCCTCGAATTTTCACAGGGAAGAAAACGATTCGGCGAGACCAGGGGGCTCGCCGGATCGCTCTCGCTGCAAGAAGGGGGCGGCAGGTCGTCGCCGCCCCCATCCGCCTTGCTCGTCAGCCGGCCACGTGCTTGACCATGCGCAGCATGTTGCAGGTGTAGCCGTATTCGTTGTCGTACCAGGAGACCACCTTGACGAAGGTGTCGTCCAGCTGAATGCCGGCACCGGCATCGAAGATGGAGGGCTGGGGACAACCACGGAAGTCGGTGGACACCACCTTCTCATCGGTATAGCCCAACACCCCGGCCAGTTCGCCCTCGGAGGCGGCCTTCATGGCGGCGCAGATGTCGTCGTAGCTGGCGGCCTGCTCCAGCTCCACGGTGAGATCCACTACCGAGACATCGGAGGTGGGCACCCGGAAGGCCATGCCGGTGAGGCGGCCGTTCAACTCGGGCAGTACCTTGCCCACCGCCTTGGCGGCGCCGGTGGAGGACGGAATGATGTTCTCCAGGATGCCGCGACCGCCGCGCCAGTCCTTCGCGGAGGGGCCGTCCACCGTCTTCTGGGTGGCGGTGGCGGCGTGCACGGTGCTCATCAGCCCCCGCTTGATACCCCACTTGTCGTTGAGCACCTTGGCCACCGGAGCCAGGCAGTTGGTGGTGCAGGAGGCGGCGGAGACGATGGCCCGGCCATCGTAGCTGCCGTGGTTCACCCCATAGACGAACATGGGGGTGGCGTCCTTGGAGGGGGCGCTCTGCACTACCTTCTTGGCACCGGCATCCAGGTGCTTCTGGCAGGTCTCCTCGGTGAGGAAGAACCCGGTGGACTCGATCACCACATCCACGTCCAGCTCGCCCCACTTGAGGTTGGCGGGGTCACGCTCGGCGGTGACGCGAATGGTCTTGCCGTTGACCACCAGGTGGCCACCCTCCATACGCACATCACCTTTGAAGCGGCCGTGCACGGAGTCGAACTTGAGCAGATAGGCGAGATATTCGGGGTCCAGCAGATCGTTGATGCCGACCACTTCCAGGCCGTCGAACTCGCTCTCGTTGACGATGGCGCGCAGGGCCATGCGGCCGATACGCCCGAACCCGTTGATACCGACTTTGATGGTCATGGGGTCGTTCTCCTTGGTTTTCTCGATGGGAAAAGGGGTCAGAGGACCTCGCGGACGTTGGCCACCACGTTGTCCACCGTGAAGCCGAATTCTTCGAACAGCTGCTTGGCCGGCGCCGATTCACCGAAACGGTCGATACCCACCACACGCCCCTTGCAACCGACGAACTGGTACCAGAAGTTGCTGTGGGCGGCCTCCACGGCGACCCGGGCGGTGACCTCGGCAGGCAGCACCGATTCACGGTAGGCCTCGTCCTGCTCCAGGAACAGGTTGGCGTTGGGCATGGACACCACACGCACCCGACGTCCCTCGGCGGCCAGGGCCTCGGCGGCCCCCACGGCGAGGGCGACTTCGGAACCGGTGGCGATGAGAATCGCCTCTGGGGTGCCGTCGCAATCCTTGAGCACGTAACCACCGCGGGCGATGTCGGCCAGTTGGGACTCGTTGCGCGGCTGGTGGGGCACCCCCTGACGGGTGAGCGCCAACACCGAGGGGCCGTCCTTGCGTTCGATGGCACAGCGCCAGGCCACCGCCGTCTCCACCGCATCGCAAGGGCGCCAGACATGCAGGTTGGGGATGATGCGCAGGCTGGGCACGTGTTCGATGGGCTGATGGGTGGGGCCGTCTTCACCCAAGCCGATGGAGTCGTGGGTGAAGACGTAGATCACCCCCAGCTTCATCAGGGCCGACATGCGAATGCCGTTGCGAGCGTAATCGGAGAACACCAGGAAGGTGCCGCCGTAAGGGATGAAACCACCGTGCAGCTTGATGCCGTTCATGATGGCGGCCATACCGAACTCGCGCACCCCGTAATGGATGTAGTTCCCATCGGCCACGGTACGGGTGATGGAGACCGACCCCTTCCAGTTGGTGAGGTTGGAGCCGGTGAGGTCAGCGGATCCCCCCAGCAACTCGGGCAATTCCGGTCCGAGATGATTGAGCACCACCTGCGAGGCCTTGCGGGTGGCCATGTCCTGGGCCTCGGCGGCCACCTGATGCACCATCCCCTCGGCGAAGGTCTCCCAGGTCTCGGGGAGCTCACCACTGAGGCGGCGCTCCAGCTCGGCGGCCAGCTCGGGGAACTCGGCCTTGTAGGCAGCGAATTTCTCGTTCCATTCGGCCTCCCACTGTTTGCCCTTCTCCCGGGCATCCCAGGCTTGGTAGATCTCCTCGGGGATCTCGAAGGGGGCATAGGGCCACCCCAGGTTCTCGCGGGCGGCCTTGATCTCCTCTTCGCCCAGGGGAGCGCCATGGCAATCGTGGCTGCCACAAAGATTGGGCGCCCCGTAACCGATCACCGTCTTGGTGCAGATGAGGGAGGGGCGGTCGTTGACCGCGCGGGCCTCGGCGATCGCCTTGGCGACGGCATCGGGATCGTGGCCGTCCACGTCGCGGATCACGTGCCAGCCGTAGGCCTCGAAACGCTTGGGGGTGTCATCGGAGAACCAGCCCTCCACGTGGCCGTCGATGGAGATGCCGTTGTCGTCCCAGAAGGCGATCAACTTACCCAGCCCCCAGGTCCCGGCCAGCGAGCAGGCCTCGTGGGAGACGCCTTCCATGAGACAGCCGTCGCCCAGGAAGACATAGGTGTAATGATCGATGATGTGATGACCGGGGCGGTTGAACTGAGCGCCCAACACCTTCTCGGCCAGGGCCATCCCCACCGCGTTGGTGATCCCCTGCCCCAAGGGGCCGGTGGTGGTCTCCACACCGGGGGTGTAGCCGTATTCGGGGTGGCCGGGGGTCTTGGAGTGGAGCTGACGGAAGTTTTTCAAATCGTCGATGGAGAGATCATACCCGGTCAGATGCAGCAAGGAATAAATGAGCATCGAGCCGTGGCCGTTGGAGAGCACGAAACGGTCGCGGTTGGGCCAATCGGGATTGGTGGGGTTGTGGCGCATGAAGTCGTTCCACAACACCTCGGCGATGTCCGCCATTCCCATGGGCGCCCCGGGGTGGCCGGATTTGGCCTTCTCCACCGCGTCCATGCTGAGGGCACGGATGGCATTGGCAAGGTCTCTACGCGAGGGCATGTGTTTCTCCTGTTTCCGATGGTGTCAAATTGGAATGAAAGGGGGCGGACCCAACGCAAGGCGATGCGCCGGACGAAGCTTTCTCGTTTCGCGGGAAGACGGGCATGAGGCGGGATCGGCGAAGATCGCCACTGCACACTCCTCCCTACGACATCATTCTAATTCTCGACCGCCCGCGCGGGGATCTTCGCGGTCGCTGAATAGGCTATTTTCTCTCAGGCTGAAGGGCGGGGCAATAGCGGGACACAAGAAGGGCGGCCATCCCGGGCCGCCAAAGGGCAACCGAGCGACCGCCGTGGGGGGAAGCGGCCGCCCGGAGATCGGGCCTCTCAGCCCTTGAGCACGCCGTCCACGAAGACAGAAGCCAGAATGATGCCGGCCACGGCGAACAGAATCAGCGCTCCAGTGGTCATGGTCGTCCTCCTTAATTGATCTTGGGTCTATGTTTCGAATCGAGGACAGGGGGTCCGGACCTTATCCCCTACTTTCCATCCCACTATAAAAAGTAGGCGTACTAAATGTAGCGCAATAAGACCACACAATCAATAGGTGTATGCTGAATGAAAATTAAACGAACCCGAAAAACAACCACGAGAAACCCGCCCGGTCGAAGCGGGGGAAAAGCGGTGAGATCAACGAGGAGGCGAAGAAAAGCCCCGTCCTGAACGGACGGGGCTGCAGATTACGAACGGGTGACGTCGTAGAGGGAATAGATCAGCATCAAGACACCGAAAGCGGCGGTGATGTAGAACAATGTCGTTGCCGTCATGACCCAACCTCCTCGCCCTTTGGGCTGCGTAGTTTGTCTGCGGGGGATCGCCCCTCCCAAACCCTAGACCATCTCCACAAAAACACCAAGGAAAAATGAACATCCGTTCATAAATACGCCACCGCCTTCTCCAACCGCCGGCTTGATATCCCCCGACCATCGAACCCAGAACACCCCACTCCCGACCCATCCTAGAGAGGAAAATCCATCATGATTTGAAATACACTACTCTGACCGGAGAACATCATGGACGAACCAGACCGGCGTCTCTTCATCGCCCCACCCTGGGGGCTGGTGACATTGTGGCTTTGCTGCTCCCCTGCGTGGGCGGTGGACATTCGCCTGTTGCCAGCAGAAAACGGCCCCCGTTCCCCCCTCGACCCGCTGGTGCTGCAACTAAGTACCGACCTCCCGGGCCAATGGGCGGTGGAACTGGACGGTATCGACGTCACCGCCCTGCTGGAACGCCAAGGCACCCGCTGGGTGATCCAGCCCCTAGAGCCCTTGAGTCGGGGCATACACCAATTACGCTTGGTGGAATACAGCCCGACAGGTGAGATCATCGAACACGGCCTGTGGACCTTCGAGGTCCGCCGATCCCGAGCCTTCCGCGACGCCGAGGGTGAATTCGGCCTCGGCCTGAGCCTGGATCGACGCCTGGCCAACGAGCGCCCTTCCCCTCCCCCGACCTCTCAATTTCAAGGTGCATTCCGTGGTGAAGGACGTCTCCAGGACGGGAGTTGGGAAGCACAAGGCGGTGCCGACCTCCTCTATCTCCCCGAGGAAGCGCAACGCCTGCCGAATCAAGAGCCCCTCACCCTGGGAGACTACCAAGTCAGCTGGCAGGATGGCCACTGGCGCGCCAGCGCCGGTCTCCAATCCCCTCTCCCAGAGGGGCTGCTGGCACAGGACTTCATCCGTCGCGGTGTGAATCTGGGACTGAACCTCCCCCGCGCCCGGCTACAGCTGTTTGCGCTCCGCACTCGAGAGGCCGTGGGCTGGGACAACGTCCTGGGAATCAGCGACGGCGACGACCGCCTCCACGGGGCATCGCTCAGCACCCGTCCCCTGTCCCGCCCCGAGGCCCTGATCCTCGACGCCGCCTGGCTGCAAGGCCGCAGCCCTGGCCAGAGTGGCGCCGCCACCCTCGGCGACCCCACCACCCTCGACAACACCGCCGGTTTGGTGCGCATCGAGAGTCTGTGGCATCAGCGCCGGCTGCGGCTGCGCGCCGAGTGGGCATGGAGCCGCTGGCGTCTTCGCGAAAACGGCGAGGTGGCCGGTGAAGATCTCCGCGGCGACGGCCGCCGGCTGTTGATCGGCTATACCCTGCCCAGCGAGGTCCTCCCCAGCCGCATCACGCTCGAGCGAAGCCGCATCGGCACCTACTACCGCTCACTGGCCAACCCCGATGCCCCCAACGACCGCCGGGGCGATCGCATCAGCCTCGAAAGCCGCTGGCGCAGTCTCGACCTCCGGGCCTGGTGGGGCAAAGAGCAAGACAACGTCGATGACCTGGCCTTCCTTCCCCGCATCGAGACCCGTGCTGGTGAGATCGCCCTCGCCTTCACCCCCTACGGCATCGGCGAACGCCACCCCTGGCTGGGCGACCCCAATCTCGGGCTGCGCTATGACGACAACCGTCAACGGGTCGTGCGTGCTGGAGCCGGCCTGGAGACCGGCGACCTGCGGGCCACCCGCAATTGGGGACTCACCGGCGAGTTCAATTACCCCTGGGGGACACTCAGCACCACCTTGAATCAGGGGCGCGACCGCGACCTCCGCAACCGCGAAACCAGCCGCAGTCTGAGCAGTGAACTGGGCGCAAGCACCCGCGTGAGCGAAGCACTACAGCTCGGCCTCACCCTGCAGCGGGAACGCTACCACAGCGACAGCGCCCCTGCGGAAGCCAGCACCAGCCGCACCTGGAACCTGGACCTGGACTACACCCCGCGCAGCGACGTCAGCCTCACCGCCGCCCTCAGTCTCGCCCGCGACCGCAGTGACGACGCCACCCGCAACATCGAGCAACGCCGGCTGCTGCTCTCACTCGCCTGGGAGCAAAGCCCGCCCGCCGCCCTGCGTCCCGGCGTGCTGTGGCGGCTGGAAGGCAACCACGACGAATGGCGCGACAACGGAAACGTCGAGAGCGACTACCAGATCTTTCTGCGCCTCGAACTCACCTGGAACAACCGCTGAGGAAACCACCATGCCGATCCTCCTCGCCCTGCTGCTGCTCCTCCCGCCCGCGCAGGCGGCCATCACCGACGTGCGCGTCAGTGCCGACAGCGACACCATCGCCCTGGACCGCCCCACCACCGTGACAATCACCTGGACCGTCACCCGGGAACAGACGCGCGCTGCCGGCGCCGGCGAAGAA
>JALSHN010000364.1 GCA_026982215.1 Gammaproteobacteria bacterium | reverse complement strand
GGAAACGGGATCCGCTGTTCACCTTCCCGTCTGCGGGCCATCCTTGCCAATCGCAAGGCGGTGAATTATGTTGAGCAAGCTGCTAGGGGTGTCCCCGCCGTCGCGGGGGCTGAGAGAGACCCTTCGAACCTGACCCGGATCATGCCGGCGTAGGGAAGCGGCCCCCGCCGCCGTTCCCCGCCGATCCCAAGCCCCGTGAGGATCCTGCCCATGAGTGCCATTCCCGAAGACTTGTTGCCCGATGCCCAACGCCTGTTGGAGGCGGCGTGCCGACCCTTCCCGGGCTCGCGCAAGATCTATGTCCAGGGTTCGCGCCCTGATCTACGGGTGGGCATGCGAGAGATCCTCCAATCCCCCACTCCCGGCGAGCCCCCGGAAGACAATCCCCCCATTCCGGTATACGACACCTCCGGCCCCTACACCGACCCGGCGGTGGACATCGATCTGGAACGGGGCCTGGCACCCCTGCGCGAGGCCTGGATCGAGGAACGCGGCGACAGCGAACGACTGGCAGACTTCAGCTCCGAATACACCCGCCGCCGCAAGCGCGATCCCGAGCTGGCCCACCTGCGCTTCGCCCACATCCGCACGCCGCGGCGTGCCAAGCCCGGCCGGCGGGTGACCCAGCTCCACTATGCCCGCCGCGGCATCATCACCCCCGAGATGGAATACGTCGCCATCCGCGAGAACTGCCTTCTGCAAGCGCTGCGGGAAGACCCGCGTTACCAGAAGCTGCTGCGCCAGCACCCCGGACAACCCTTCGGGGCAATGATCCCCGACGAGATCACCCCCGAGTTCGTCCGCCAGGAAGTGGCCGCCGGTCGCGCCATCATCCCCGCCAACATCAACCACCCCGAGCTGGAGCCGATGATCATCGGCCGCAACTTCCGGGTGAAGGTGAACACCAACATCGGCAACTCCGCCGTCACCTCCTCCATCGAAGAAGAGGTGGAAAAACTGGTGTGGTCCTGCCGCTGGGGGGGCGACACCCTCATGGACCTCTCCACCGGGCGTCATATCCACGAGACCCGCGAATGGATCGTGCGCAACTCGCCGGTGCCCATCGGCACCGTGCCCATCTACCAGGCGCTGGAAAAAGTGAATGGCAAACCGGAGGCGCTCACCTGGGAGATCTTCCGCGACACCCTCATCGAACAGGCCGAACAAGGGGTGGACTACTTCACCATCCATGCCGGGGTGTTGTTGCGTTACGTCCCCCTCACCGCCGAGCGGCTCACCGGCATCGTCTCCCGGGGCGGGTCCATCATGGCCAAGTGGTGCCTGGCCCATCACCGGGAGAACTTCCTCTACACCCACTTCGAGGAGATCTGCGAGATCCTCGCCGCCTATGATGTCTCCATTTCTCTGGGGGACGGCCTGCGCCCGGGGTCCATCCAGGATGCCAACGACCGGGCCCAATTCGCCGAGCTCGAGACCCTGGGCGAGCTCACCAAGATCGCCTGGGAACACGATGTCCAGGTGATGATCGAAGGGCCGGGCCACGTGCCCCTGCACTGGGTGAAAGAGAACGTGGACAAGGAACTGGCCGACTGCTTCGAGGCCCCCTTCTACACCCTGGGTCCCATCACCACCGACATCGCCCCCGGCTACGACCACATCACCTCGGCCATCGGCGCCGCCAACATCGGCTGGTACGGCACCGCCATGCTCTGTTACGTCACCCCCAAGGAACACCTGGGACTGCCCGACAAGGAAGATGTCCGCCGGGGGATTGTTGCCTACAAGATCGCCGCCCAGGCCGCCGACCTCGCCAAGGGCTTCCCCGGGGCGCAACTGCGGGACAACGCCCTCTCCAAGGCCCGCTTCGAATTCCGTTGGGAAGACCAGTTCAACCTCTCCCTGGACCCGGAGCGGGCGCGGGAATACCACGACCAGACCCTGCCCAAGGAGAGTCACAAAGTGGCCCACTTCTGCTCCATGTGCGGACCCAAATTCTGCTCCATGAAGATCACCCAAGAGGTGCGCGACTACGCCGCTGCCCAGGAGCTGGAGGCGGAGATGCGGCGCAAATCGGAAGAATTCCTCGCCCAAGGCGGCGAGATCTACCGCCCCCGGTGAACGGTGCTCCCCCGCCGTCCGCCGGCGGTGACGGCCTTCCGGCCGCCTTCCTCGAGCGTCTCGAATGCCTCGCCGGCGAGCACACCCCGCAGGTACTCCAGGCCATCGCCCGGCCGCGGGCGGTGGCGGTGCGTCAAAACCCCCTCAAACCGGTGGATTCCCCCTGGGAGCGACTGGCCACGGCCGGGCTGCGGTTGCAACCCCTGCCGTGGTACCCCTCGGCCCGGGTGGTGCCGGCCGAACAGCGCACCCTGCTCAGTCATCACCCCCTGGTGGGCGCGGGGCATCTGTACATCCAGAACCCGGCCAGCCTGCTGCCGGTGCTGGCCCTGGATCCCCGGCCTGGCGAGCGGGTGCTGGACTTGTGCGCCGCCCCGGGCAGCAAGACCCTGCAGATTTGGGCGGCCATGGAGGGGCGGGGTTGGCTGTCGGCGGTGGAGGCGGTGCGGGCGCGCTTTCACCGCTTGCGGGCCAATCTGGCCCGCCACGGTGGGGATGCGGTGCACACCTATCTCAAGGACGGTAGTTGGGTGTGGCGACAGGTCCCGGAGTCGTTTGATCGGGTTTTGGTGGATGCCCCCTGCTCCTCCGAGGGCCAGTTCCAGTACGCGCAGCCGGAGACCTACCGCTACTGGAGCGAGCGCAAGATCCGTGAGATGGCCCGCAAACAACGGCGGCTGTTGTTTTCCGGATTTCAATGTCTGCGCCCGGGTGGGGTGTTGGTCTATTCCACCTGCACCCTGGCCCCGGAGGAGAACGAGGCGGTGGTGGATGCCCTGTTGCGGCGTTTCCCCGAGGCGGCCGTGGTGGAGCCCTGGATGCCGGTCGGCCTGAGTGAGGCACGCCCCGGTCTACGTTCTTGGCAGGGGCGCGAATTCCATCCCAGCCTCGAGCGGGCGGTGCGCATCTTGCCTGACGCGGTGATGGAGGGGTTCTTCCTCTGTCGTCTGCGCAAGACCGCCGCTACCGCGTGAGCCGAGCACTTGGGTATCATCGCCCCTTTTGCGACACCAGGGTGAAGACATGGCGCACAGACCGGTTTTCCGGGTGATCTTCCACAACGCCGGCAAGATCTACGAACTCTACGCCGACGGGGTGGGTGAATCCGATCTCTATGGCTTCGTGGTGGTGGAGGGACTGCGCTTCGGCGAACGCAGCGAGCTGCTGGTGGACCCCGCCGAGGAACGCCTGCAGCGGGAGTTCGAGGGGGTGGAGCGGCTCTACATCCCAGTCCATGCAGTGGTGCGGATCGATGAGGTGACCCGCATTGGCCGGGTGCGGATCCATGACGCCGAGGGCAAGATCACCCCCTTCCCGCCCGTCGGTCCCAAGGGGTCGTCCTGATGGCGCGCCGGAAACGCCGCCTCTCTCAGGCCGCGTTGGCCGACCGTTACGAACTCTACCAGCGGGCGGTGCAGAACCCCGAGCTGGAGGTGGCGCTGCTGGAACAATTCTATCGCGAGGCCTTCGGCGCCCGGGCCAGGCCACGGACCTTGCGCGAGGACTTCTGTGGCACCGCCTGGCTGGCCGCCACCTGGAGCGCCTCCCACCCCCGCCGACGCGCCTGGGGGGTGGACCTGGACCCCGAGCCGTTGGAATGGGGGCGGGTACACAACCTTCCCCGACTGGGGCCGTCGGTGATGCGCCGGGTGACCTTGTTGCAGGGGGACGTGCGTCAGGTGGAAACCCCCGGGGCAGACATCGTCTGCGCGCTGAATTTCTCCTTCTGCGCCTTGCAGCGGCGCTCGGCGCTGCTGGACTACTTCCGCCACGCCCGCAATCAGTTGGCTCCTCGAGGTCTGCTGGTGCTGGACCTGTTGGGCGGCACCGCCACCTGGGACGTGGCCGAGGACGTGCGCGAGGTGGACGACAGCGGCATCTTCTACTATTGGGAACAGGCGGAGTTCGATGTCCTCAGCCATCACATGTTGGCCCACATCCACTTTGAATTCCCCGATGGTTCGCGACTGGAGCAGGCCTTCAGTTACCACTGGCGGCTGTGGACGCTGCCGGAATTGCGGGACCTGCTCCATGAGGCCGGTTTCGCCGAGGTGCGGTTCTACAACGAAGTGTTCGAGGAGGGGGAGGACGAGGAATACCTCAGCCCCACCGGCCGCTACCAGCGGGTGGAACGGATGGAGAATCAAGAAGCCTGGGTGGTCTACATCGTGGCCCTGAACGCGAGAGGTGGCGAATGAGCGAGGCATGGCGACTGAGCGAAGAAGAGTGGCAGCGGCGCCTCACCCCGGAACAATTTCGCGTGTGCCGCCAGGGGGGGACCGAGCCCCCGTTCACCGGGCGGTGGGTGCACGAAAAACGCCCGGGGGTGTATCACTGCGTCTGTTGTGGCGCGGCGTTGTTCGATGCCGCGGCCAAATTCGATTCCGGCTCCGGCTGGCCCAGTTTCACCGCCCCCCTGGACACCGATGCCCTGGAGACCCGTCTGGACCTCTCCCATGGGATGCGGCGGGTGGAGGTCCTCTGTCACCGCTGCCGGGCCCATCTCGGGCATGTGTTCGAGGACGGCCCCCCACCCACCGGCCTGCGCTTTTGCATCAACTCGATCTGTCTGGACTTTCGTCCGCGGTGAGGCCCCAGTCACCCAGCAGGCGCGTGCCGTGCTTGCGGCGCAAGGGATAGGGGCATTGCTCGGGATGGGCGGCCGACCAGGTCTCCGCCAGATTGATGAACCGCGGATCGCGGGTGTTCATATAGAACAACGCCTGGGCCCAATGCGTGATCTCCGGCACGCCGTTTTCCTCCACCACCACCGCCTTGAAGGCAGCGAGGACGATGCGTGCCTGGTCGGGGCGCGGCAGGGTCTGGATCCGACCCCAGGCCTCGGGGTGGAAGTAGTTGGCCAGCAGGTCCGGGCGGGTGAGCAACAACATCTTCACCGCCCGTTTCAGGGCGGCATCGGCCTGGCGCCAATCGCTTACCACCGGAGACCCCAGCAGTTCGCGGATCTCCAGCCGGCCCTTGGCGTTGATCAGGTGGGAAACGGGGGACATGATGGATTTACCTCGAAATGGGGCGAATTGATACACTGAGACGCCCGAGAAAGGAAGGCAAGCATGACCGAGGCGAGTTTCGAGGCCGGACTGTCGGCCTACCAGGCCGGCGAAGTGGCCGAGGCCCTGCGCCATTGGCAGGCCGCCGCCCAGGCCGGGGATCCGCGGGCGCAATACAACCTGGCGGTATTGCTGGACGAAGGTCGGGTGGTGGTGCGCGACACCGAGGCCGCGGCCCTGTGGTACGCCCAGGCGGCCCGGGCCGGCTATCCCCCGGCCCAGTTCAACCTGGGATTGATGTTCCTCCAGGGGGAGGGGGTGCAGCGGGATCCCGCCCAGGCCCGGCTGCTGTTCCAGCTCGCCGCCCAGCGCGGCCACCCCGAGGCCTGTTTCAATCTCGGGCAGATGTTCGCCGAGGGCGAGGCCGGCCTGCCCCAGGACTACGCCCAGTCGGTGATGTGGTATCGCCGGGCGGCGGAAGCCGGGATGGCGGAGGCGGCCAACAACCTGGGCATCCGCTACGCCATGGGTCAGGGTGTGCCCCGCGACGACGCCCTGGCCTACCAATGGTTCTCCATCGCCGCCGCCCTGGGAGACCCCCTGGCGCCGCGCCACCGTGACCGGGTGGCCCAGGAGCTGGAACCGGAGGCGGTGGTGGCCGCCGGGCGGGCCGCCCGGCAGTGGTTGGAGGAACACGGACACCGATGAGGATGAACCGGGTCATCGTCCTGTTGATCCTCGTCTGCCTGCTCCTGGCCTGGCTGGGCTGGCGCTTGCGCGGTGATCACCCCTATCTGGCCACGGTGTTGTTCACTGTCTCAGCGGTGTTGGCCATCCTCATCGTCGGCGGCATGACCGGCCTCATCGGCGGCTGAAGGCGTAATGGGCAGCAGTTGCTCGAAGCCGTCGATGGCCGGATAACGCAGCCCCTCGCGCCGTGGGCCGCGGGAAGAGGGGCGGTGCAGGGTGAGCAAGTGGCGGATGCCATAACGGCGCGCCGAATCCAGCACCGCCTCGCTGTCGTCCACCAGCAGCGTGCGTTCGGGTTGGTAGGGAACCACCGAGCGCAGCCGGCGCCACAGCCGGGGGTCCTCCTTGGGTAGCCCCAGATCGTGACTCACCACGATGTGATCCAGATGGCGCTGCAGCGCGGTGTGCGCCAGCTTCAGATCCAGAGCCGCCCAATGGGCATTGGTGACCAGTACCCGCCGCTTGCCGGCCGCCCCGGCGGCGCGCAGAAAGGGGATCACCCCCGGGTGGATGCGGATCAAATGGGCCACCTCGTGTTTGAGGCGTTCCACCGCCAGCCCCAGCTCCCGGGACCAGTAATCGAGGCAATACCAGTTGAGGGTGCCGCGCTCGCGGTCGAAACGGACCTGGAGGTGGCGCCGGGCCTGTTCCAGGGGAATGCCGAAGCGCTCGGCGTAGCGCCGCGGGAGGTGGTGTTGCCAGAAATGGTCGTCGAAGTGCAGATCCAGCAGGGTGCCGTCCATGTCCAGCAACACGGTGTCGATGCAGTGCCAGGGGGGAATCGTCATGGCGGCGATCATAGTCGTTATAATCGCCGCCACCAAGGACAAACGCAGTGAACGATGAACGAGATGGCGGAGATCCCGGCGGTACTGTGCCTGTCCGGACTGGATCCCAGCGGAGGTGCTGGTCTGCAGGCGGACATCGAGGCCCTGGCGGCCATGGGGGCGCACGCCTGCCCGGTGGCCACCGTGCTCACCGTCCAGGACACACGCACGGTACACCGGTTGACGCCCCTGCCGGCGGAGACGGTGTTGGAGCAGGCGCAGGCCGTGCTGGAGGATATTCCGGTGGCGGCGGTGAAGATCGGCCTGTTGGGATCGGCGGCGCTGGCCGAGGCGGTGCACGGGCTTTTGCGTCGCCATCCCGAACTGCCGGTGGTGCTCGATCCGGTGTTGGCTGCCGGTGATGGCACCCCGCTGGTGGAGGCGGAGCTGGTGGCGGCGTTGCGGTGCATGTTGCCGCAGGTGACCGTGCTCACCCCCAACGCCGCCGAGGCACGGCGGCTGGTTCCCGAGAGCGATGGGCTGGATGCCTGCGCGCAGGCGCTGTTGGCCCAGGGGGCGCGCTTCGTGTTGCTCACCGGCGCCGACGAGCCTGGGGAGACGGTGGTCAACCGCCTCTATGGCAACCAGCGCTGCCTGGAACGCTATACTTGGTCGCGACTGCCCCATCGTTATCACGGCTCGGGTTGTACCCTGGCCGCCGCCGTCGCCGGCCTGCTCGCCCACGGGCTGGAGCCGTATCGCGCCGTGGCCGAGGCCCAGGAATTCACCTGGCAGGCCCTGCGGCATGCCACCCGCCCCGGCCGGGGCCAGCACCTCCCCAACCGCTTCTTCTGGGCCCAAGAGGAGGAGTGAATGACCGCCGTCGCCGGTCTCTATGCCGTCACCCGCACCCCGGTCAACGAGCTTCCCCGGCTGTTGGAGGAGGTACGCCAGGCCCTCCGTGGCGGCGCCCGGGTGGTGCAGCTGCGTGACAAGAGCCGTGAGTCCGGGGCGCGCCTCGAGGCCGGGCTGCGGCTCAACGCCCTGTGCCGTGCCCATGGGGCGTTATTCCTGGTCAACGACGATGTCGCCCTGGCGGCCGCCTGCGACGCCCATGGAGTGCACCTGGGGCGGGACGACGCCAGCATCGCCGCCGCCCGGGCACGCCTGGGGCGCGCCGCAGTGATCGGTGCCTCCTGCTATAATCGCCTCAGCCTGGCCCGCCGGGCGGTGGAGGCAGGCGCTGATTACGTCGCCTTCGGCCGGTTCTTCCCTTCCACCACCAAGCCCGAGGCGGTGTCGGCCGATGTCTCGCTGTTGCGCCGCGCCCGCCTCGAACTCGCCGTGCCCGTGGTGGCCATCGGCGGCATCACGGTGGCCAACGCCGGATCACTCATCGAGGCCGGTGCCCGGGCGGTGGCCGTGATAGAAGGGCTGTTCGGGGCGTCGGACATCACCGCACGCGCCCGCGAGTTCGCCGGCCTGTTCCGCCGACATTCAACCCGATGAAGGATCGATCCCATGACCACGCGTTCCCATGAGCTGTTCCAACGTGCCCAGCATCACATCCCCGGTGGGGTGAATTCCCCGGTGCGCGCCTTTCGCGGCGTCGGTGGCGAGCCGGTGTTCCTCAAACGGGGCGAGGGCGCCTACGTCATCGACGAAGACGATCGCCGTTACATCGATTACGTGGGTTCGTGGGGGCCGATGATCGTTGGCCATGCCCACCCCCAGGTCCTGGCGCGGGTGCGCGAGGTGATGGAAAACGGCCTGGGGTTCGGGGCCCCCACCGCCATCGAGGTGGACATGGCCGACAAAGTGGCGGCGCTGATGCCGTCCATGGAGATGGTACGCATGGTCAATTCCGGTACCGAGGCCACCATGAGTGCCATCCGCCTGGCCCGCGGCTTCACCGGTCGCGACAAGATCGTCAAATTCGAGGGCTGCTACCACGGCCACGCCGACTCCCTGCTGGTGAAGGCCGGTTCCGGGGCGCTGACCTTGGGGGTGCCCACCTCGCCCGGGGTGCCCGCGGCGCTGGCGGAACACACCCTCACCCTCACCTACAACGACCTCGACCAAGTGCGCGACGCCTTTGCCCGTTTCGGCGGCCAGATCGCCTGCATCATCGTCGAGCCGGTGGCGGGCAACATGAACTGCGTGCCCCCCGTCCCCGGCTTTTTGGAAGGGCTGCGGGAGATCTGCGACCAGTACGAAAGCGTGCTGATCTTCGACGAGGTGATGACCGGATTCCGCGTTGCCTTGGGTGGGGCTCAGGCCCGTTACCGTGTCACCCCCGATCTCACCACCCTGGGCAAGGTCATCGGCGGCGGCCTGCCGGTAGGGGCCTTTGGCGGCAAGCGGGAGATCATGGAACAGCTCGCCCCCCTCGGTCCGGTCTACCAAGCCGGCACCCTCTCCGGCAACCCGGTGTCCATGGCCGCCGGCCTGGCTACCCTGGAACTCATCGAGACGCCCGGTTTCCACCAGCGGCTGGAGGAGCTGGCGCAGCGCCTGTGCCAGGGATTGGAGGAACGCGCCCGGGCGGCGGGCATCCCGCTGACCAGCAACGTGGTGGGTGGCATGTTCGGCTTCTTCTTCACCGAGGCGCGCGAGATCCGCGATTTCTATCAGGTCACCAATTGCGACATCGACCGCTTCAAGCTGTTCTTCCACGGCATGCTGGAGCGTGGGGTGTACCTGGCGCCGTCGGCCTTCGAGGCCGGTTTCGTCTCCAGCGCCCATACGGAACGCGAGATCGAGGCGACGTTGGACGCCGCTGCCGAGGTGTTCGCCGGCCTCTGAGGACATCCGGGCCCCGGCGGTGGAGGCGTGGCTGAATCAGCTCCTGGCCTGGGTGCAGCACAACCCAGGCTGGGCCGGGGCTGCGGTGTTTCTCGTCGCCTTGGGCGAGTCCCTGTTGGTGGTGGGGCTGATCGTCCCGGGGACGGTGTTGATGTTCGGCATCGGTGCCCTGGTGGGCAGCGGGGCGCTGGGGCTGGGGGAGACCCTGCTATGGGCCTTCCTCGGCGCGGTGGCGGGAGACGGCCTGAGCTTCTGGATCGGGCATCACTTTCGCGACCGCATCCGCGGCTGGTGGCCCTTCAATCGCCACCCGGAGATGCTCGCACACGGCGAGGCCTTCTTTCTCCGCCACGGTGGCAAGAGCATCTTCATCGGCCGTTTCGTCGGGCCGGTGCGCCCCATCATCCCGGCGGTGGCCGGGATGATGGGCATGTCGCCGGGCAAGTTTCTCGCCATCAACATCCTCTCCGCCGCCCTGTGGGCCCCGGCTTATCTGCTGCCGGGGATCGCCTTCGGCACCTCGCTGGCCCTGGCCTCCCAGGTGGCCGCACGGTTGACGGTATTCCTCGCCCTGGTGCTGGGTACGGCCTGGTTGGCCTGGTGGGTGGTGACCCGCCTTTACCGGATCTCGGCGCCGCGACTGGGGCGGACACTGGGGCACCTGTCCCGGAGCCTTGCGGCCCATCCCCGCCTGGCGCAGGGGCTCCAACC
>JALSHN010000363.1 GCA_026982215.1 Gammaproteobacteria bacterium | reverse complement strand
TCGCTCAGGAGACGGTGGCGGCCGCCTTCGCCGAGGCTCGTTTCGAGCAGGGGTACCGCGATACCTTCCGCCGCAAGGCCGAGTTCGCTGCGGTGGTGGAAGGGGTGCAGGCGGTGTTGCGTCTCGGGGCTCAGGGGCTGCTCGCTGCTGTGGGAGAGCGCGGTGGGGACGAGCTCTCCGCCCTCGCTCAGGCCTTGTGCGAGCGCGAGGCCACCGCGGATGAAGGCCGGGCGCTTCAGGCGTTGCTCGCGGCGTTGCAAGACACGGCGGCGGATGACTGGCAGGCCCTGGACGCGCTGTCCCGGCGGGCGGACGTCTGGCTGGACCAGGCCCAGGCGCGCGCCCAGGCCATTGACCGCCAGTTGCACCTGGACGCCGTTGCAGCCTTGGGGAAGGTGAAGGAGGCGGTGCCGGAGGTGGAGGACCTGAGCACCGAGACCTGTCCGATGCATTTCGTCAAAGCGCGGATGGCTTTACGTACCTTGGCCCCGGGAGAGCGGCGCGGCCTGCGCTTCAAGGACGACGAGGCCGCCCGCGTGGTAGGAGAGAGCCTGGCGAGCCTGGGATATCGCATCGAGGCGGGTGAGCGGGATGGGGCGCATCCGGTGTTGTGGGTCAGCCGCCCGCACGTCCACAGCGAAACCGCGTAACACGTTCGAAGGAGGTGCTTCATCATGAATCAGCGAGACTTGGTGCAAGAGACTCGTGAGCGATTGCGTGATATCGCCACGCATCATCAGCCGGCGGTGTTCACCACCAGCTTCGGGGCGGAGGACATGGTGCTGCTCGATCTCATCGAGCAGGCGGGTCTGGCCATCGAAGTGGTCACGCTGGACACCGGTCGCCTGCCCGCCGAGACTTATGAACTGATGCAACGGGTACGGCAGCGCTATCGCACTGCGGTGAGGGTTTTCTATCCGGATGCCGAGGCGGTGGCGCGCTACGTGGAACGCTATGGGCCCAATGGTTTCTATGACAGCCTGGAGGCCCGCAAGGCCTGTTGCGCGGTGCGCAAGTTGGAGCCGCTGGCACGCGCCCTGGCGGGCAAACGGGCCTGGATTACCGGTTTGCGTCGTGAGCAGGCGGTCACCCGGACCCAACTCCCCTATCAGGAATACGATGCCACGCATGGGGTGGAGAAATTCAATCCCCTGGCCGATTGGCGATTGGACGAGGTGTGGGATTACATCCATTCCCACCAGGTACCCTACAACGCCCTCCACGACCGTCACTATCCCAGCATCGGTTGTGCACCGTGCACCCGGGCGGTGACCCCTGGGGAGGACATCCGCGCCGGGCGCTGGTGGTGGGAGAACCCGGAGACCAAGGAATGCGGTCTGCACCGCCGCGTGGGATGAATCGACCGGGGATCAGGAAGCGGCCTGTTGCCGTTTGCGGTATTCCCGTTCCAGGGCGAACACCAAACGGTCGATGAGGGTCTGCTGGGCGGGGGTGAGTCCGTCGAAACGGCAACCGAGGATCCACACCCCCTGTTTCACTTCCCGCAGGCTGCGCAGTTCCAGCCGGCATTGCAACGGGCGGGTGGGATCGTCCAATTGCAGCCGGACCTCGGGAATGCGCTGACCGGGCTCCAGCATCTCAGGCGGGGCCTGGCGGATGCGTACCGCCAGCCCTTGACCGGAGAGGTCGGCGATCTCCCCGCACAGGCGATAACGCATCTGCGGGTCGTGCAGCTCGGCGCGGTAATCGAAGCCCAAGGGGACGGGTACGCGGAAGGCCGAGCGGCGCTGGCGGCGTTCCACCGCTTGGGGGAAGTCTACTTTGTAGAGCAACACACCGTCACGCAGGCCGCGGGAGCGGACCTCGGTGTCGAAGCGGATCAGCACTCCGTTGTGATTGACCACGCAATGCAGCGGCGTTCCCCGCGGCAGCGGCGCGCTACCGGGGTGGGGCAGTAGTTGATCGAGGACCAGGAAGTCGTTTTTCACCGCCAACAGCAGACTTCGCGCCTGCTTGCCCTTGGGCGTGATTACCTTCAGCGGAGAGCCCTGGCGATAGATGTCCCTGAGGATCTGGGCGCAATGATCGGCATCGCGGATGCGTTGGAACTGGGTGGTCTCTTCCTGCGCGGCGTCCGGGGCGCTCGAAGACATGGGAGGGCTCGATCCTCACGGCTGGGTTCACGGGGTGGTTTCGTCCCTGTTAACGGCCGTTTTGCGGTAAAACTTCAGTGACTCAGGCCTTCGCCAGGGCCTGGCCGCTGCCGCCGCTGCGACGGGGGCCGTAGGTGTCGCGTGACTGGCCGCGCAAGGCGTCCAGCAAGGTCTCGGTGGTCTGCCGGCGCAGCTCCAGGGCACGACCATTGACCTCGTTCTGCCGCTGCAGGGACTCCAAACCGTCTACCAGTGCCGCCCACAGGTCTTCCCCACGCCGCCGCGCCGTCTCGGGCAGGCTTTGCAGCCACAGCTGCCAACCGGCACGCCCCGGCGGGAGCCCGGTTTCCGCCAGGTGGCGCTCGGCCTCGGCGGCGAGCCGTGCCAGCGTCTCGGCCGCCTCGGCCTTGGCGTGGGTGAGGCGGGAGAGCGGTTCGGGGTCGCTTTCCCCCAACAGGCGGTATTCCTCTTCCAGCAATGTCTGCAGGCGGTGCACGGCGGCCAGCTGGGCCTTCAGGGCATCGCCCAGTGGGCCGTGGGGATGGTGGTCATCAGCCATCTTTGTCTCCTCCAAATACCTGGGCCTCGAAGTGGATCATCTTTTCCGCCACCCGTTGCGGGTCCAGTTGATAGGTACCTTGGGTGATCTCGTTGCGGATCCGTTCCACCTTGGCCTGGTCCACCACCGGCAGGCGTGAGACCTGGCCCTCCAGTTCCTTGAGCCGTTGCGCCTGGGGAGTGAGGGTGACGCGATCGGAGAGGTTCTCGCCCTCGCGGCGTTCCTCCGCCGGCCGTTCACGTTCCTGTACCTCGGCGGCCTGAACCTGTTGCTGAGCGGGGTTGAGCGGGGCGTTGCCACCCACGCCATCGATGGAATTGGCCATTTCGGTCTTCCTCCATGTGCAGTTCCGTAAGCAGTATCGTCCACATGACGGAAGACTTTAGCCCCCGGAGGTAAAAATTGTTAACCCGGTCACACATTGCCGCTGCGGGCGGCTCACAGGCCCACCTCCACCACCCCGCGGGCACGCACCCGGCCCTCCACCACCCGCTTGGAACGCAGGTTGCGTACCCGTACCGACTCCCCGAGGGCGGCGTCTTCCAGGGCCTCGCCTTGGACCCGTACCTCCAGGCCGCCGCCGCGGGCCACCAGGGTCACCCGTTCACCGCGTTCCACCAGCGAAGGGGGGCGCAGGAACTGGGCGCGGAAGGGTCGGCCGGGGGCGATGGGGCGGGTCAACACCTGGCCCAGCAAATGCTCGGCCCGGGTGAGGTAATCCCCTCCCAGGCGGGAGATGTCGCGCTGTTCCACCTGGAAATCCTCACGGCTGATCCGCTTGCCGCGGGGCAGTGGGCGGCTGGCCACCAGTACCGGACCGGAGAGCTGGACCCGAGCGGGGACATAAAGGGTCCATGCCTTGGGACGCCGGCAGCGCAAGCCCACACTGGTGGCCCCCACCGGACGGCGCCCCGCCGGCAGAAAGGCCTCCACCGCCTCGGCGCAACGTGCCAGCCGCAGACGGCGATCCAGCGGCGGCACCTCGATACGGGCCTCGACAGCCGGATCCTCGGGGAGCTGCTGACGCAGAAAGGCCGCCGCCTGCTGGCGCAGCGCCTCCAGATCGGCCAGCGGCGCCGCCTGGGCGAGGCCACAGAGAAACCCGGTCAATAGCAGGATTGCTCGCATCATGTGCCGAACACGTGCAACCCGCGTGCCGAAGGGTGGAGAAAAACGGTAGGGATGAAAACGCGGTGGCGGATTCGTTATAGTTAGCCGCGAGCGCCCGTGGTGCGCGCTGTCCCGCCCGGGTTGCCGGGGTCGTCTTGGAGACCAGATGAACCGCCTATCGTCCATTGTCATCGCCAGCTCGTTACTCGTCGCCTGCGCCGTCCCCCGGGGGGGGGGCGAGCGCCTCGAACCCCCGCCGCTACAGGTGGTGCAGCCCGCTCCGCAAGGGGGGCCGGAGACACCGGAGTCACTGCGTGCCGAGCTCATCTACGAATTGCTGGTGGCGGATCTCGCTGCCCGTCAGGGGGACCTGGACTCTGCTCTGAAAAACTATCTCGACGTGGCGCACACCAGCCGTGATCCCAAGGTGGCCCGGCAGGCGGTGCGGCTGGCGGTGCTCGCCCGCCGTCCAGAGGAGGCACTGGCCGCGGCACGGTTGTGGGTCGAACTAGCCCCGGAGGACCTGGAGCCTCAGCGGGTGCTGGCCGTGCTGTTGGTGCGCAACGGCCGGGTGGAGGAAGCGGTGGACATCTTCGATGCCCTGCTGCAACGCCAGGGTGACGTGGGGCGTGGTTTCCGCCGGATCGCCGTCATCCTCCGCCGCGAAACGGAACGCACCCAGGCCTTGCCGGTGATGCGCGCGCTGGCCGAGCGCCATGCCGAGGTCCCTGAGGCCCATTTCGCCCTGGCCGGCATCGCCCACTGGGCGGGTGAGACCGAAACGGCGCTCGCCGAGGTGGAGCGTGCCTTGGCAATGAAGCCGGACTGGTCGGTGGCGGTGATCCTCAAGGCGCGCATCCTGGTGGACAGGCAAGACCTCGATGCCGCCATCAGCTACCTCAAGGACTACCTCGCGGCGCACCCCAAGGATGCCTCGGTACGCCTCGAACTGGCCCGGCGGCTGGTGGACGCCCGCCGCCTGGAAGAGGCCCGTACCCAATTCGAGACCCTGGCCACCCAGACCCCCGACAACGAAGACGTGCTCTATGCCCTGGCCATGCTGGCGATGCAGTTCGGTGACGTGGACGAGGCCGAGGGCTACCTCGATCGCCTCTACGAGTTGGGGCGGCGCACCCAGGCAGTGGCCTTTTTCAAGGGGCAGATCTACGAGGAACGCCGCCAGTGGGAGGATGCCCTGCGCTGGTATCGCAAGGTGCGTCGGGGGCAATACCGCATCGATGCCCAATTGCGCATCGCCGCCATCCTCGCCCAGATGAAAGGACTGGACGAGGCATTGGACTACCTCGATCAGGTGCCGTTGATCAATGCCGAGGAGGTGCGGCGCATCTACCTCTTCAAGGCGGCCTTGCTGCGGGATGCCAAACGTTACAAGGCTGCCTTCGCGCTGCTCAGCGAGGCCCTCACCCGCCTGCCAGACGACTCCCAGATCCTCTACGCCCGTGCGCTGGTGGCCGAACGGCTGGACAAGCTCGACGTGGCCGAGGCCGACCTGCGCAAGGTGCTGGAACGCGAGCCCGACAATGCCGCCGCCCTCAACGCCCTGGGTTATACCCTGGCCGATCGCACCGATCGCCTGGACGAGGCCGAGGCCCTCATCGAGGAAGCCTATCGGTTGCAGCCGGACGATCCGGCGATCATCGACAGCATGGGTTGGGTGCGCTATCGCCGGGGTGACCTACAGGCGGCCGAGCGCTACCTGCGTCAGGCCTACGCCCGCCTCGACGACGCTGAGATCGCCGCCCACCTCGGCGAGGTGCTGTGGCGCCAGGGCAAGAAGGACGAGGCTTTGGCCGTGTGGCGCAAGGCATGGGAGAAATACCCCGATGACGAAGTGCTCAATGCCACCCTGGAGCGTTTCGGGATCGAGCCGGATGACCTGACGATCGATGAGTGAAACCCACCGTGGCTGGGCATTGCCGGCCCCGGCGAAGCTCAACCTCTTCCTGCACGTCCTCGGGCGTCGCCGCGACGGTTACCACGAGTTGCAGACAGTGTTCCAGTTCCTCGGCCACGGCGACACCCTGTGGTTCCGCCTGCGCGAGGAGGGTGGTGTGGTGCGCCGTTACCGCCTCCCCGGCGTGTCCGTCGAGGATGATCTGATCGTGCGCGCCGCCCGGCGGTTGCAACAGGCCTCGGGCACCTCGCTCGGGGTGGAGATCGACCTCGACAAGCGCTTGCCCATGGGCGGCGGCCTGGGGGGTGGCTCCTCGGACGCCGCCACCGTTTTGCTGGCCCTGAACCGCCTGTGGCGGCTGGACTGGCCGCTGGAGCGGCTGGCCGAGCTGGGGTTGGCGCTGGGGGCCGATGTGCCGGTGTTCGTCCAGGGGCATGCCGCCTTCGCCGAAGGCGTGGGCGAACGGCTCACCGCGGTGCGGCTGCCCGAGCGGTGGTACCTGGTGTTGGCACCGCCGGTGCAAGTGGATACCGCGGCAATCTTTCGAGACGAGGAATTGACACGCAACACCCCCGCCATCAAAATATCCGATTTTCCAGGGGTGGAGACGCGCAACGATTGCCAAGCGGTGGTGGTGCGTCGCCACCCGGAAGTGGGCGAGGCCCTGGCCTGGCTCGAGCGGGAGGCCGGTCAGGCGCGGATGACGGGCACCGGCGCCTGTATCTTCGCCCCCTTCCCCGATGTCACCGCGGCACGGGCGGTGTTGGCGCGTCTGCCCGCCGGCTGGAGCGGTTTCGTCGCGCGGGGTTATAATCGTTCCCCGACGCATCGGCGACTGGAAGACGATTCTTGGGGCGTCGCCAAGCGGTAAGGCACTGGGTTTTGGTCCCAGCATTCCCAGGTTCGAATCCTGGCGCCCCAGCCATCTGGCGAGGCCACCCTCCATGGGTGGCCTCTTACGTTCGTTGGCCGCCACGGCGCAGACGAGGCGAAGACGTTTGAGAAAGGCACGCAACCTCCCCGGTGTGGGTGAACGAAAAATGATGGTGTTCACCGGCAACGGTCATCCCCAACTGGCCCAGGACATCGTCAGTTACCTCAACATGCCGCTCGGCAAGGCGGTGGTGGGGCGGTTTTCCGATGGGGAGATCATGGTGGAGATCATGGAGAACGTCCGTGGCCGAGACGTCTTCATCGTCCAGCCCACCTCCTTTCCCACCAACGAAAACCTGATGGAGCTTTTGGTGATGGTGGACGCGGTGCGTCGTGCCTCGGCGGCCCGGGTCACCGCGGTGATCCCCTACTACGGCTATTCCCGCCAGGACCGGCGGCCGCGCTCGGCGCGGGTTCCCATCACCGCCAAGGTGGTGGCCAACATGATCAGCTCGGTGGGGGTGGACCGGGTGCTCACCGTCGATCTCCACGCCGATCAGATCCAGGGCTTTTTCGATATCCCGGTGGACAACGTCTATGCCTCGCCCATCCTGCTGGGTGACATCTGGCGGCAGAAATACAGCGATCTCATCGTCGTCTCGCCGGACGTGGGCGGGGTGGTGCGGGCGCGGGCGCTGGCCAAGCGGCTCGACGACGCCGACCTGGCGATCATCGACAAGCGCCGCCCCAAGGCCAACGTCGCCCAGGTGATGCACATCATCGGTGACGTCAAGGGGCGCACCTGTGTGCTCATCGACGACATGGTGGACACCGCCGGCACCCTGTGCAAGGCCGCTGCGGCGTTGAAAGAGAACGGCGCCGCCAAGGTGGTGGCCTACGCCACCCATGCGGTGCTCTCCGGGCCGGCCATCGACAACATCGAAAAATCGGTGCTGGACGAGCTGGTGGTCACCGACACCATCCCGGTGCGCCCCGACGTCCATGCCTGTGAACGCATCCGGGTGCTCTCGGTGGCCGAGATGCTGGCCGAGACCATGCGCCGGGTGCACAACGAAGAATCGGTCAGCTCCTTGTTCATCGACTGAAGAACGAGGCGGCGAGAACGCGGCCGCGGGCCGCATCAACCTCGACGCCCCGGCCTGGTCGCGGGCCGTGGGTGTCGTCAATGGAGAGTGGAGACATGAGCGAAGTTCAATTCATCCTGCATGCCGAACCGCGCAGCGATCTGGGGAAAGGTGCGAGCCGCCGCCTGCGCCGCGCGGAGAAGATCCCTGCCATCCTCTACGGTGGCGACGCCGATCCCTTGCCCATCACCCTCAGCCAGGACGAGGTGTTCAAGGCCCTGGAACACGAGGCCTTCTATACCCACATCATCACCGTCAAGCTCGGTGAGCGGGAAGAAAAGGCGGTGATCAAGGACATCCAGCGTCACCCCTTCAAGCCCAAGGTCCATCACATGGATCTGCAACGGGTGAGCGAGAAAGACACCATCCAGATGCACGTGCCGTTGCACTTCGTGGGCGAGGACGTGGCCCCCGGGGTCAAGCAGGGTGGTCTGCTCACCAAGGACTTGGTGGAGGTGGAGGTGCGCTGCCTGCCGCAGAATTTGCCCGAATTCATCACCGTGGACGTCTCCGCACTGGGACTGGGCGAGGTGCTGCATCTCTCCGACCTGGTGCTGCCCGCCGGGGTGGAATTGATGGAACTGCTGCACGGTCACGACCTGCCGGTGGCCAGCATCCACAAGAAGGGCGGTCCCAGCGAGGCGGCCGAGGGCGACGAGGAAACCGGCGAGGGCTGATTCCCCATGGCCGATCCCATCCAGGCGATCATCGGCCTGGGCAATCCCGGTCCGCACTATCACCAGACCCGGCACAACGCCGGGTCTTGGTTTTTGCATGCCGTGGCCGAGCGTCATGGCGCGGCCCTGCGGCCCGAGAGCCGCTTCCACGGCCTGCTCGGGCGGGCCGAGATCGACGGCCGCCCGCTGTGGTTGTTGGAACCCACCACTTACATGAACCGCTCCGGTGAGGCCGTGGCCGCGCTGGCGCGGTTCTATAAACTGCCCCCGCGGTCGTTGCTGGTGGCCCACGACGAGCTGGACCTGCCCCCGGGCACGGTCCGGTTGAAACTCGGGGGGGGGCACGGCGGTCACAACGGCCTCAGAGACATCATCGCCCGCCTGGGCAGCCGGGATTTCCTGCGCCTGCGCCTGGGCATCGGCCATCCCGGGCACAAGGACGCCGTCACCGGTTACGTGTTGAGCCGCCCGCGTCCGGAAGAGCGTGCCGCCATCGATCAGGCCATCGAGTGCGCCCTGGAAGTGTTGCCACAGGTGGTGTCCGGTGAGCTCCAGGCGGCCATGAACCGGCTGCACCGGTAATCAAGGAGAACGAGGAACATGGGTTTCAAATGCGGCATCGTCGGCCTGCCCAACGTGGGCAAGTCCACCCTGTTCAATGCCCTCACCCGCGCGGGCATCCAGGCGGAGAACTACCCGTTCTGCACCATCGAGCCCAACGTCGGCGTGGTGCCGGTCCCCGATCCCCGCCTGGACAAACTGGCCGAAATCGTCCGGCCGCAACGGGTGGTGCCCACCACCATGGAGTTCGTGGACATCGCCGGTCTGGTGGCCGGGGCCTCCAAGGGCGAGGGGCTGGGCAACCAATTCCTGGCCAACATCCGTGAGACCGATGCCATCGCCCATGTGGTGCGCTGTTTCGAAGACGACGACGTGGTCCACGTGGCCGGGCGGGTGGACCCCTTGGGCGACATCGACACCATCGATACCGAACTGGCCTTGGCCGACCTGGAGACGGTGGAGCGGGCCCTGAATCGGGTCGCCAAGGTGGCCAAGAGCGGCGACAAGGACGCCAAGGCCAAGATGGCACTGTTGGAGCATCTCAAGGCCGCCCTCGACGAAGGCACCCCCATCCGCGCCCTGGCGCTGGACGAGGAACAACGCCAAGCGCTGCGTGAGCTGCACCTGCTCACCGCCAAGCCGGTGCTCTACATCGCCAATGTCGACGAGGGGGGATTCCGGGACAATCCCCATTTGCAAGCGGTGCAGCGGCATGCTGAGCAGGAAGGGGCCGAGGTGGTGGCGGTCTGCGCCGCCATCGAGGCCGAGATCGCCGAGCTGGAGAACGCCGAGCGCGACGAATTCCTCGCCGAGCTGGGGTTGGAGGAGCCGGGGCTCGACCGGGTGATCCGCGCCGGTCATCGGTTGCTGGGGCTGCATACCTTCTTCACCGCCGGCGAGAAAGAAGTGCGTGCCTGGACCATTCCCGTGGGCGCCACCGCCCCCCAGGCCGCCGGGGTCATCCACACCGACTTCGAAAAGGGCTTCATCCGTGCCGAGGTGGTGGCCTATGGCGATTTCGTCGCCTGCGGTGGCGAGCAGGGCGCCAAGGAGGCCGGAAAGTGGCGCCTGGAGGGCAAGGACTACGTGGTCGCCGACGGTGACGTGATCCACTTCCGTTTCAACGTCTGAACCCGGCTCACTCCCGCGCTCGAGGCCCCCGCCGGGGGCCTTGTCGTTTTCCTCACCCCCACCCGTTGCTCA